>NZ_JACSNE010000015.1:0-71779 GCF_018619035.1 Exiguobacterium sp. s168
TATTACAATAGCGAACGAAGACAATGGAAACTACAAAAGATGACTCCGGTACAATACCGAAGCCATCTCATAGCAGCTTAAAACGTTAATGGTGCTTTTATTAAACTGTCCAAACTGTAGGGCTCAGTTCACACTGTACGACGATACAAGGGGATTTTTAATGTTGGCGTTCCATTTCGACGGTGAAGGTATAGCGGTCTCCACGGTAAGCGGAGATGACATATTCAAACGGTTGCTCCGTCGCGAGATATGTCAGTTGCTCGACGGATAGGACGGGCGAAGCGGTCGATAGACCAAGATGACTCGCCTCTTCCTTCGTTGCAAGACGTGATTCGAACGTTTGACTCGCACGTCCAAGATTTAATCCGCTTGCTTCAGCAAATGCATAAAGCGATGCGGTCGCGACGTCTTGATCAAGTCCGGGTAGGAGTTGTTCCGGGATGTAGACGGTCTCAAGAGCAAGCGCTTGCTCATCAGCAATACGTAAGCGTTTCAGTTCATATACCGATGCCCCTTCGCGAATCCGGAGCTTATTCGCGATCGTCATCGAGGCGTCGATGATTTGATAGGAAAGTAGCGCACTCGTCGGTTCTAGCCCAAGATGTTCCATCTCTTCCGAGAAACTCGTCAATCCAGACAGTTGCATGACGATTTTTTTGTTCGCGACGAATGTTCCACGTCCTTTTTGACGAATCAAGTAACCGGCGTTGACCAAGTTTGAAATGGCTTGGCGGACCGTCATTCGGCTGATTTGATGCGCTTCCGCAAATTCGCGCTCGGACGGAATCAGATCGCCAGGTTGAAGAACACCGCTTTCGATTTGTTGTTTTAAGGCAGCTTCGATTTGATAGTAGATGGGGAGTGGTGAATTTTTATTGATATGCTGAATCACGGCATTTCGTCCCTTCGCGATCGGTAGTCTTTCGTCTAGTGTACTAGGAAAAAGGCAAGCCGACAAACGATTCTGGATGAAATATGGCATAATACAGAGTGAAACTGACAGAGAGAGGTGGTCGAGGCATGCGCCCCGAACAAATAGAATCCGATGTCCGAACCTTTCAGACATCCATTCGTGCGACAAAACAAGTAGACGGCTATTGGGTTGCTTTAGAGAAAAGTTATTTCTATCCGGAGAGCGGTGGACAGCCAGCGGATCGTGGAACATTGAACGACCAACCGGTCCTTGACGTTCAAATCGAAGACGGTGTCGTCTGGCACCAACTGGCGACGCCGCTCACAGGTGATGTCACCGGTATCGTAGATGACGCAGTCCGGATCGATCATGCGGCGCAACATACGGCACAACATGTCATCTCTGCGATTCTACAAGATGAATCAAATATCAAGACACTCAGTTTTCGGACGGGAAGTGAGGTCTCGACGCTTGATATCGAGACACCTGAATGGACAACTATGCAACAAGAACAGTTGAATCGACGATTACGGCAGGTGATTGAACAAGGATTACCGATTACGGCAACCGAATATGACGAGGCGGAAGCGCTACGCTTACCATTACGAAAAACACCACAAGTCGAAGGACGAATTCGTGTCGTTCAAATCGGCACACTCGATTATAGTGCCTGTGGTGGGACGCATCTTGATTCGACGGCACAGCTCGAGTCGATTCTCTTTACCGGAGTCGAGCGGATTCGTGGAAATATTCGTCTTTCTTATGTCGCGAAGGAACGGGCATACCAACTCGTTCAGGCAGAACGACGAGCCTTACGGGAAGCGGCGCAAGCTTTATCAGTCAAACCAGTTCAAATCCTAGAAGCCGTCCAAACGTTACAAGAAGAGCAGAAGCGCTTAACGAAACAAGTCGAACACGTTCAGGGACAACTCGCAACATTTACACTCGCTCACGCTTTAGAACAACAAGAAGGCATTCTTGTATTTGAACATCTGGAGGAAGAGATCAAGGTTTCCGAGCAACTCGCTAAAGCGATTCAAGAAGCAGGGCGCGTCGGCGTCGTTTGGAATGCGACAACGAACAAGCTGCTGATGAGTAGTTCAGGTGAACCCCATCTCGGGAAATTCGCTAAAGCACATGTCCAAGCATTCAATGGGCGAGGCGGAGGAAGTGCGGTTCAGGCACAGGCACAATTTACGAATCGGGATGATGCGATGGCATATGTCGATCGATTACGGGAGGAATATCAGTCATGACAGTCATTCAAGTACGTACAGCAGAACAACATCAAGCCGTCCGGATGATTCGGGAGCGTGTCTTCGTCGAGGAGCAAGGCGTACCACGTCATCTTGAATACGATACACATGATGAGACAGCGATTCATCTGCTTGTTCTCGATGAGCAGAATCGCCCGGTCGCAACAGGGCGCACACGTCCATATGACGACCAACGGATGAAAGTTGAACGTGTGGCGACGCTAGCAACAGCGCGAGGAAAAGGATACGGTGGCGAGCTGATGCAGGCGATGGAGCGAGTCGCACGGCGTGAAGGGAAACAACTGCTGACACTCGGTGCACAAGTTCAAGCCATCCCGTTTTATCAAGGACTTGGATATACGATCGTCTCCGATGAATTCGACGATGCGGGCATCCCGCACCGGACGATGGAAAAGAAAATGTAAGTCATTTTGAAAGAAATCCTGCAAAAAGGGTTTCTTTTTTTTGTTTTCTATGTATATATATAATTCATAATGAATTTTTATACAGACAGATGAATTTAAAACCAGGAGGGAATTATACATGTCGAAACAAAAATTGATCTTAGCGTACTCTGGGGGACTTGATACATCGGTAGCCATCAAATGGTTGAGCAAGGACTATGACGTCATTGCCTTATGCATGGATGTCGGAGAAGGAAAAGATTTATCCGTCATTAAAGAAAAAGCACTCCTCGTCGGTGCGATCGAATCGATCGTCCTCGATGTTAAAGAAGAATTCGCACAAGACTTCGTCTTGCCAGCACTTCAATATGGCGCTCATTACGAAAATGCCTATCCATTGATTTCAGCGCTTTCACGTCCGTTGATCGCAGAAAAGCTCGTCGAAGTCGCGCATCAACACGGTGCAACGGCTGTCGCGCACGGATGTACCGGAAAAGGGAACGACCAAGTCCGGTTTGAGGTTTCTGTCGCAGCGCTTGATCCGTCACTCGAAGTCATTGCACCGGTTCGGGAGTGGAAATGGTCACGGGAAGAAGAAATCGCCTATGCGAAAGAAAACAATGTGCCGATTCCGATCAACCTCGATAGCCCATACTCAATCGACATGAACCTCTGGGGACGGAGTAACGAGTGTGGCGTCCTAGAAAACCCTTGGACAGAGCCACCGCAAGACGCTTACGCGTTGACAGTAGCGCCAGAAGACGCTCCGGATCAGGCAGAAGAAGTCATCATTGGCTTTGAAGCAGGTGTTCCGGTCTCGATCAACGGAACGACATATCCACTGGCGAAACTGATCACGGAACTGAACATCATCGCTGGTGCACATGGGGTCGGACGGATCGACCACGTCGAGAACCGTCTCGTCGGTATCAAATCGCGGGAAGTCTATGAGTGCCCAGGAGCAACGGTTTTACTCAAAGCGCACGCTGCACTCGAGACGATTACGTTGACGAAGGACGTCGCGCATTTCAAACCACTACTCAGTAAACAATATGCAGAAACGATCTACAACGGTCTCTTCCACGCACCATTAACGAAAGGCTTAAAAGCTTTCTTGACGGCAACACAACAGGACGTCACAGGAGAAGTTCGCGTTAAACTGTTCAAAGGAAACGCAACCGTGACAGGTCGTCAGTCCGCTGTCTCACTCTACGATGAGAAACTTGCGACGTACACGAAAGAAGACGCGTTCGATCATGAAGCAGCAAAAGGCTTCATCAAATTACACGGACTTGCCGTTTCGACGCATGCGAGCGTACATCGTCAGGCGGGTGTAACGAAATGACCAAACTCTGGGGTGGACGTTTTACGGAAAGTGCTTCCGCTCAAGCGGAAGCCTTCGGAGCATCGATCACGTTCGATCAAAAATTAGCGAGCGTTGATTTAAAAGGCAGTCTCGCACACGCGCAGATGCTATTTGAACAAGGGATCCTCGCTCAAGACGAGTGGACACAAATCGAGCAAGGACTGAAGCAACTGGAAACGACGTTAGCAGACCATTCCTACACGTTAGCGGACGAGGACATTCATATGAACCTTGAGCGTTTGTTGACGGAACAGATCGGTCCGGTCGCAGGAAAACTGCATACGGCACGGAGTCGAAACGACCAAGTCGCAACCGATTTACATCTATGGATGGAGCAACATGTCGTAGCGTTGACGACGGCATTACGCGAGCTCCAATCGGTCATCACGGAACAAGCGGAGCAACATATCGAGACGGTCATGCCAGGGTATACGCATTTGCAACGAGCACAACCGATCTCGCTTGCGCATCATTTGCTCGCTTATTTCTGGATGTTCGAACGCGATGTCGAACGGTTGACGGATAATCAAAAGCGGATCCGGAAATCACCGCTCGGGGCAGGGGCGCTCGCGGGGACGACGTTCCCGATTGATCGTTTCCGGTCTGCCGAGTTGCTCGGTTTTGAGTCGGTCTATCCGAACAGTCTAGACGCTGTCTCGGACCGTGACTTTGTCATCGAATACCTCGGGATCGCTTCGACCGTCATGATGCATCTCTCGCGTTTTTGTGAGGAAATCATCATTTGGGCATCGCAGGAATTCAGCTTCATCGAGTTGTCGGATGCTTTTTCGACAGGGTCGAGTATGATGCCACAGAAGAAAAATCCTGATTTCGCTGAATTGATTCGTGGGAAAACGGGGCGCGTCTACGGCAATCTGATGGGCTTCTTGACGACGATGAAGGCATTACCACTCGCTTACAATAAAGACATGCAAGAGGATAAGGAAGGGGTCTTCGATACAGCCGATACCGTTCTCCAATCCGTTCAAATCTTCACCGGAATGATTGAATCTGCGACGTTTAAGACCGAAGCGCTCAAGAAGGCGACAATGCAAGACTTCTCGAACGCAACGGAACTCGCCGACTACCTTGTAACGAAAGGCATACCATTCCGGGAAGCGCATGAAATTGTCGGCAAGGCCGTCCTTTACTGTGTGCAGAACGGTTGTTTCCTGAAGGATTTGAACCTCGAGACGTATCAAATGTTCCATCCTGACATCACGGAAGATGTCTATCCGCTCCTCGATCCGGTTCAAGCAGTGGCACGCCGGACAAGCTACGGCGGAACAGGGTTTGTTGCCGTGTCGGAGCAACTTGAACTCGCGAAACAGCATCTTGCGAATTGACGGATTTTGAAAAAAATCAGTCAAATGACTGGATTTAACAAAAGATGTCTGCTATAACTGTAACTAACAACCGACAGATAGAGGCGCGGATGACATGAGTAGCATCATTCTTGAAGGCAAGCATGCCGAATGATGTGAAAGGGGAAGTCCGCCGAAGTGAACGAGAAGATGCTTCTTCTCATTTGCTGGTACAACGGTTAAGATCCGTTGTACTGCCGAAACCGATGTTTCGGAGCGCTATCTTACGTAAAAGAACGAATGACTTTGTCTTCGTTTGTCCGATCGTGATAACGACGGGCCGTAGGAACGCTCCTACCGGCCCGTCGTTTTTTTCTGTATCGGGACAAAGGAGATAGGATTGTGACAACTGTACTTAAATTTGGTGGAAGCTCGGTTGCGACTGTCGAACAGATTCAGTCTATTGCGAATTATTTGAAGAGTCGCGCAGCCGAAGGTGAAAAACTTGTCGTCGTCGTTTCAGCGATGGGCAAGATGACAGATTCTTTAATCGCTCAGGCGCAAGCCATCACGGATCGCCCCGAGCGCCGAGAACTCGATCGTCTGCTTGCCATCGGAGAAGAACAGACGATTTCATTACTCAGCATCGCCCTCAACTCACTCGGCGTCAAAGCGTTATCGCAAACAGGCGCACAAGCGGGAATCAGTACGATGGGATTGCATACGAAAAGCAAGATCAAACAGATTGATGGAAATCTGTTACGGCAAAAACTTGAAACGTACGATGTCGTCATCGTCGCCGGATTCCAAGGGGTCAACGAACTCGGTGATGTCACGACGCTCGGACGTGGTGGATCGGATACGACGGCTGTTGCGCTTGCGGCAGTCCTTGATAAACGGTGTGAAATCTACACGGATGTCGACGGTGTCTATACAGCTGATCCACGAATCCATGCTGCTGCTCAACCGATTCCGCACATCTCATATGATGAGATGATGGAGATGAGCGCCCTCGGGTCGAAGGTCATGGAAATGCGGAGTGTCGAACTAGGAAAAAAATACGGCGTACACATCTTCGTCGGGAAAACACTTGAATCGAAAAGGGGAACATGGATCATGGAAGCGACGGAAACAATGGAACAAAAAGCGGTGACGAGTGTCAGTGTGACGAAGAACGTCTTGACGGTATCAATCAAACACGTACCGCAAACGAACGCAGCAGTAGCCGATATCTTCGAACTCTTATCGAACCGCCACGTCAACATCGATATGATCAGTCAAACGACGTTCGACAGTGACATCTTCTTATCGTTCTCTTGTCCACTCGATGAGGAAGAGTTCCTCGATGAAGCATTGAAAGACATCATGGATCGTTTCACGACAGTCAAGGTCGACCGCCATAATCAACACGCGAAATTATCTGTCGTCGGAATCGGGATGCGGGATGCAACAGGTGTCGCTTCGAAATTGTTCGCAATCTTCCGAGCAGAGAACATTCCGTTCTATCAAGTTACGACTTCAGAAATCAGCATCTCATACACGATTGCACAAGCAGATATTGAACGGACGGTTGCAGCGATTGCAAACGCGTTCGAGTTATAAGGAGGAAAACAGGATGTATCATGTAGCAGTCATTGGAGCAACCGGCGCCGTCGGTCAAAAAATGTTACAAGTACTAGCCGAACTGGACTTCCCGGTCAGCCGCCTGTCCGCTTACGCTTCTGCTCGTTCAGCAGGGAACACGGTACAGTTCAAGGAAGAAGCCATCACGATCCAAGCACTGACACCAAATATCACGGAAGACGGGATCGATGTCGCGTTGTTCGCAGCGGGCGGAACGATCAGTGAACAATATGCCCCGTTACTAGCTGAAAACGGAACACTCGTCGTTGATAATTCAAGTGCTTTCCGGATGCAGGAGACGATTCCGCTTGTCGTGCCAGAAGTCAATCCACAAGCGATTCAAGCGACGGACCGCTTGATCGCAAATCCGAACTGTTCGACGATTCAATCCGTCGTCGCCTTAGCACCGCTCCAGTCACTGGGATTCGAGCGTGTCAACTATACGACGTATCAGGCCGTATCCGGTTCTGGTCAAAAAGGGATCGAGGATTTGGCGCGTGGGGCGCGCGGAGAAGAACCCGTCAATTACCCGCATCCGATTCACGATAACATCTTGCCGCATATCGATGTATTCCTTGAGAACGGTTATACGAAAGAAGAGCAGAAGATGATTGACGAAACACGGAAAATCTTCAATCTTCCAGCATTACCCGTCAGTGCGACATGTGTCCGAGTTCCGGTCACGAACTCTCACTCGGTTGCAATCAACGTCACGTTTACACAACCGACGACGGTTACAGCAATCCGTGAAGCGTTAGATGGGGCACCCGGCGTCGTCCTCGTCGATGATGTCGCGAATACGCGCTATCCGATGCCACTCGACGCGAGTGGGACGGACGATGTCTACGTCGGACGAATTCGACAAGATGATAGTCTCGCAAACACGTTCCATCTTTGGTGTGTAGCTGACAACATCCGAAAAGGTGCCGCGTCAAACGCCGTGCAAGTTGCACGCCAAGCGATCGAACAGTCGATTCATTCATAAAAAAGGAGGAGTTCTTCATGTTCAAAGGAGCAGGTACAGCACTCGTCACACCATTTAATGAAGCAGGCGAGTTGGATTTACACGTATTCGAACGCTTAATCGAGCAACAACTCGCAGCAGGGATTCAGGCACTTGTCGTCGGAGGGACGACAGGAGAAGGATCGACACTAACGAATAATGAATTCGAACAACTCCTGACGACTGCCGTTCAGGTCACGGCAGGACGAGTACCCGTCATTGCTGGAACAGGTTCGAACAACACCGCAGCGACAATCGAGAAAACATTACTCGCAGAACGTCTCGGTGCGGACGCAGCGATGCTCGTCACACCGTACTACAATAAAACATCACAGGCCGGTCTCGTCGCACACTTCACAGCGGTCGCTGATGCAACAGAGTTACCGATCATGCTGTACAACGTTCCATCCCGGACAGGCGTTGCGATCGCAGTCGAAACAGCAGTGACGTTAGCACGTCATCCACGCATCCAAGCCTTTAAGGAAGCGAGTGGAGATGTCAGCTTTATGGGTGAACTGATGGCGGCGATTCCGGAAGACTTCGCGGTCTTCTGTGGAAATGATGATCAAATCCTTCCGTACATGGCATGGGGCGCACAGGGTGTTATTTCAGTTCTCTCTAACCCGTACCCAGCAGAGACACAAGCACTTGCTGAGGCGTTACTAGGGCAAGATCTCGTCACGGCTCGCCGGATTCAGGCAGACTTGTTACCGGTCATCGGTGCTTTGTTCAGTGACGTCAATCCGATCCCAGTCAAAGCATCGCTTGAAGAACTCGGCTTTGCTGTCGGTGCGCCACGCTTGCCGCTCGTCCGTCAATCGGAAGCGGGACACGCCCACTTACTCGAAACGATGCGGGCTTACAAAGGAGTGGTTCGATGAAACTCGCGTTACACGGTTATGGGGCGACAGGACAATACGTCGTCGAACTCGCACCACAAAGTGTCGTGGCGATTGTTGACCGGACGAAGTCATCCGATACGATCGCTTCATATGCGGAGCTAACGGAGATGTCAGAGACGGTCGATGCGATCATCGACTTCTCGCATCCGAGTTTGCTACCGGATCTGCTCGCATACGGGCTGGCGACAAAAACACCACTCGTCATTGCAACGACTGGTTTTTCAGAAGCGGAACTGACATCGATCAAGGACGCTGCGAAAGAAATTCCAATCTTCCAGTCGTACAATATGTCGTACGGCATCGCGATGGTGCAGCAACTGCTGAAGACACTCGTCCCACTAGCAGGGGCGTATGACATCGAATTGCTCGAGAAACATCATAACCAAAAAGTCGATGCTCCAAGCGGAACGGCTGAGTTGTTATTGCAAACGATTCAGACGGCACGTGACGTGACACCGGTGTATGACCGATCACAGACGCGGCAAAAGCGAGAGACGAACGAGATCGGGATGCATGCGATGCGCGGTGGAACGATCTTCGGTGAACACGAAGTCTTATTCGCCGGTGTCGATGAACTGATTGAAATCAAACATACGGCGTTATCGAAAAAAGTATTTGCTTCTGGTGCGATCAAAGCAGCTGAGGCACTCATTCAAAAAACAGCGGGACTCTATACATTAGAGACGCTCTACACACAGGAGGATTCACATGTTACTCACTGATGCTTACGAAATTGCTAAATTCATTAAAGATGCTAAAAAACAAACACCGGTAAAACTTTACGTCAATGGCGATTTGGCGGGCTTGACGATCGAAGGCGCTACAGCGTTCGGATCAGATGAATCAAAGATTTTCTTCGCGGATGCAGGACTTGCGGCTACTTTCTTAGAAAAGTATTCAAATCGCATCACAGATGTTCACGTGGAGTATGACCGTCGCAACAGTGCGGTACCAATGCTTGATACACGTCACTTGAATGCGCGCATCGAACCAGGTTCATGGATTCGTGATCATGTTGTCATCGGTGATAACGCGGTCGTCATGATGGGTGCCATCATCAATATCGGTGCATCAATCGGAGATGGTACAATGATTGATATGAACGCTGTCGTCGGTGCACGTGGGACGATCGGGAAAAACGTTCATGTCGGCGCAGGTGCCGTGGTCGCGGGTGTCCTCGAACCACCTTCAAAAACACCTGTCATCATTGAAGACGGTGTCTTGATTGGTGCAAATGCAGTCATTCTTGAAGGCGTCAAAGTCGGCAAAGATGCCGTCGTCGCTGCTGGTAGTGTCGTCACAGAAGACGTACCTGCTGGAAGCGTCGTTGCTGGAACACCTGCACGTGTCATCAAACAGAAAGATGCGAAAACAGAAGAGAAGACGCAATTGGTGGATGATTTACGTTCACTCTGATTGACGTCGAAGAGGAGGAAAACACATGGCAGTGGATACACAGTATGGAGAAGCAATTTGGTTAGATGGAGTCTTTCATGATCCGAAAGATGCGAACACGAGCGTCATGTCACATGCGATTCACTACGGTAGTGGATTCTTTGAAGGAATTCGTGCATACGCGACACCGGACGGACCGGCGATTTTCCAATTGAAGGAACATATCGAACGTCTCTTCCGCAGTTGTGCGTATTACCACGTCACGATTCCGTATACGGTTGATGAACTCGTCCAGGCGACGATTGATCTAGTTGCGAAAAACGGATTCGAATCTTGTTATATCCGTCCATTCGTGTTCCTCGGTACGCCATGGCAAGCATTGATGGCGAAAGATACGACGGTTCATGTCGGGATCTCTTGCTGGGAGCTTGGGGAATACTTCGATAAAGGTGCCGGCATCCGTGCCAAAGTCGCGTCATACCGCCGCGTCTCATCAACGATGATGCCGATGCAAGCGAAAGCGGCTGCGAACTATATGAACTCACAACTCTTAAAAGGTGAAGCGATTCGTGATGGATTTGACGAAGCAATCGCGCTCGACATGAACGGAAACGTTAGTGAAGCGAGTGTTGCGAACCTCTTCCTTCTTAAAAACGGAACGATTCATACACCGTCACTTGATTGTTCAGTACTCGACGGTATCACACGCCAAGTCATCATCCGTTTGGCACAAGATCAAGGCTATCCTGTTGTTGAACGTCACATCGGACGCGATGAGTTGTATGTCGCAGATGAGATCTTCTTAACAGGAACAGCTGCTGAAATCACGAGTGTCGGTGAAATCGATCACATCTCAATCAACGGCGGAACACGGAACGTCGCAGATGAGTTGCTCGGTCTTTACCGTCAAGCCGTCACAGGTCAATTGCCGCAATATGCGGATTGGTTGACGTACGTGACACCAGCTGTCGCAGAATGACGACGCGTACACTCGTCACGATCGATCGGAAGGCGGTGCGACAAAATGTCGCATCGGTCTTCGCTCGGTCACGTAAACGTATTTTTGCCGTGGTCAAGAACAATGCATATAACTTAGGTATGCTCGAGATGGTCGAGACGCTGATGGCATCTGATGTGCATCACTTTGCTGTCGCTGAGTTGTATGAAGCCATTGAAATCAAAACGAATTTTCCAGACAGTTATGTACTGGTGATGAATCCGACGGAGGATTTTGAAACAGCACGACGTTTCGGAATCGCACTCGGTGTCTCATCGCTAGAATGGCTCGCCCTACACAGTAAACAGCTGCAGGGAGTCGAGTTACATTTGAAGATCAACGTCGGGATGAACCGTTTTGGTGTCAGTTCGCTTCAAGAGGCGGAAGCTGTCCTTGCGCTTGCGCAAGCAGATTCGCTTGATTTAACAGGTTTATATACACACTTTCCGCTTGCCGATGAACCGGATGCGGATCACGATGGACAAGTCGAACGTTTCGTCGCCATTGCCGATGTGTTACGAAAGTGCCATACGTTTACGTATATCCATTCGGAAAACAGTGCGACGATCGTCAAACACGATCCGCGTCTCGCGTTTTGTAATTATGTCCGCCCTGGCATTTTCTTGTTCGGTTATTCGCCGATCGAGAAGATGGACTGGCTCGTGCCTTCACTCCGGATGACGACAGAGGTCGTCGAAATTCGCGAAATCGGACCAGGTGAGCATGTGGGATATGGGACGAACTTTACGAGTACAGAACCGATGCGAATCGCCATTTTACCCGTCGGCTATGGTGACGGTGTCGTCCGTGGGCGTGCCGCTTTACCTGTTCATATTAAAGAAAAACCTTATCCGGTCATCAATAAATTATTCATGAGTCATACGTTCGTTGCTGTCGATAGGACGGTTGAGGTCGGAGACGAGGTCGTGTTATACGGGGATGGCGTTGAAATTGACGACATTACCCGGACAGGAGCAGCGAACAATTCAGAGCAGATGTGTGCCCGGTCTTGGCGTTTGACGCATCAGTATCTATAAGGAGGAACTTATTATGTATGGAAGTCAATACCTGACAGAAGAAAACAATACGTTGCACATCGATGGTGTCGCAGCGACCGATCTTGCAGCACAGTACGGAACACCGTTGTATGTGATGGCAGAGCGGGAGCTGACGGATCGATTAGCGACCGTCCGGGAACACTTCCTTGATAAGTATCCGAACACGTATGCTTCCTTCGCCTCAAAAGCACTGACTGTCAGTGCCGTATATGAACAAGTCGTTCGTCATGGTCTTGGAATCGATGTCGTCACAGGCGGGGAACTCTTCATCGCCCGTCAATCCGGGGTTCCAGCAGAACGAATCTATTTCCATGGTTCGAATAAATCAACGGCTGATCTTCAGTATGCCGTTGAGGAAGGAGTCGGACGGATTGTCATCGATCACTTTGCAGAGATTGCACAACTGGAATCGATTGCGGCACAAGCCGGTCAAACGGTTCATGTCCTGATCCGGATCGTGCCACAAGTCATCGGGGGAGCGCATGCGAAAATTCAGACAGGTGGTGTCGATACGAAATTCGGTTTCTCGACGCATGCGTCAGATTACTTGGACGCAATCGAAGCTATTTTAGCATCGGAACATCTGTCGTTACTCGGCATCCATTGTCATGTCGGTTCGCAAATCCAAGATCCGTCACTGTTCGAACAGACGGCTCGGACGATGATGGGCTTCGTCGAAACGATTCGTGCGCATCATGGCTTCACAGTCAGCGAAGTTAATGTTGGCGGTGGCTTCGGTATTGCCTATACACAGGACGATCATCCGCTTGATTTTGAAGCGACGATTGCACGCGTCATGGATGTCATCGAGACGGAAACGGAGCGACTCGGCATCGAACGTCCGCGCATCGGGATCGAGCCAGGGCGCTGGGTCGTTGCGAATGCAGGAACGACACTGTATACGGTCGGGGCAATCAAAGAGATCGAAGGCGTCCGAACATATCTTTCGGTCGATGGCGGAATGACAGATAACATTCGCCCAGCACTTTACGGTGCGGTGTATGAAACGGTCATCGCTAACCGGATGAGTGGCGAAACGACCGAAGTGACGGTCGTTGGAGCAGCTTGTGAATCAGGGGATCTCGTCGCTGAAAAAGCACAGTTGGTTACACCGAACGGTGGCGATACACTTGCTGTCTTTGGGACAGGAGCGTATAATTTTTCGATGGCAAGCAACTACAACCAGTTCTTACGTCCGGCACTTGTTTTCGTTCGGGACGGGGAATCCCGTGAAGTCGTCCGTCGACAAACGTATGCGGATTTGATTCAGTGTGATCTTGGAATCAATGGGGTCCGATCAGAGTCGTAAGAGGTGCGGGGTCAAACTAGAGCACAAAAAAACCGACGCTATCGCGCCGGTTTCATGCATACGATCTAAAGCGATTCTTCTCTTGAATAGAGAGGGTCGTTTTTTTGTGTTGCGATTAGCATATTCATTTTGGAATTTTTAAGACTTGTCCAACGAGCAAGAGGTTCGGATTCGTAATGTTGTTTGCCTGCATCAATGCTGTGACGGTGACACCATATCGTGTCGCAATCGAGTAAAGTGTATCACCGGCTTTAACCGTATAAGTCGTTGTTGGAATTTTCAAGACTTGACCGACGTTCAACAGATTCCAGTTCGTGATGTTATTCGCACTCGCGAGGGCAGAGACCGAGACGTTGTATTTGCGGGCGATGGAATAGAGTGTATCGCCAGCTTTGACGGTATACGTCGTACCGGTTGAAGTCGGTGACCGTAACAGTTCTGAAATCGTGACGAACGAATAGCCTTTTGCTTTTAGTTTTGAAATCATCGTTGGCAAAGCGGTTGGTGTTCCTTTCGCACCAGCCCCAGTGTGCATCAGGATGATTGATCCGGGAACGACTTTTGGTATTACACGATCCAAGATGGCTGTTGAAGAGATGCCTTTCCAATCCGTCGTATCAATATTCCATTGAATCGTTTTCGTGTAACCTGCAGCCCCAACTGCACTCAACACGTTACTGTTACTTGCACCAAACGGCGCCCGGAAAATTGGTTTCGTCGTTTTTCCTGTCAAGGACCGGATGAGGGATTCTGTTCGGGATAATTCACTCGTCATCTGGCTTGCTGTTAAGGTCGTAAAATCCGGATGCGAATACGAGTGATTGCCGATTTGGTGTGTAGGAGAGGCGGTTGTGATGTTCTTGATCGATTGAGGATGATTGTTTGCACCACTGCCTGTCAAAAAGAAAGTCGCTTTCACTTGGTTACTTTTCAAGATACTTAAGATTTTTGCAATGTTCGTCCCATCTGAACCGTCATCAAACGTCAATGCGACGACTTTTTGTGTCGTCGTTCCTTTCGTCACAAACGTAGAGCTCGCCGCATTAACCTGTGAAGGAATCGAAAGTGGACTAAGGAGAAGTAATCCGATCATCATGATGGTAGGTTTCTTGATGTTCATCGTCTAGTACCTCCTTCATCAAAAACATGCTTTACAAGTACTCTTTATTAAGGTATTCCCTTTATTTTAAAAAAAAGAACTAAGAAATTCCCGTTTTGCAAAGAAATAAAACTAAATTACAGAAAATTTGTTTAAACCGTAATCTTTTTGGGAAACCATAATATATGGAAATAGTAAAAAGGAGTGAGAAGGAATGATCGAATTCAAAAACGTCGGTAAGCAGTTTAAGGACAATGTCGTCTTGAAAGGCTTATCGCTCGAGATTCAAAAGGGTGAACTCGTTGTTTTCATCGGACCAAGCGGCTGTGGGAAAACGACGTCACTTAAGATGATCAATCGACTGATCGAACCTTCTTCAGGCACGATTTTGGTCAACGGGAAGGACATCATGAAGACGGACACGATCGAATTAAGACGTCATATGGGATATGTCATTCAGCAAACCGGCTTGTTCCCTCACATGACGGTCCGGGAAAACATTCAATTGATTGCTGGGCTTGAGGGCAAGAACCACGATGAGATGGATCAACGGACAGAACAACTGTTGACGATGGTCGGGCTTGATCCAAAACAATTCATCGATCGTTATCCGAGCGAACTCAGTGGTGGACAACAACAGCGTGTCGGTTTCGCGCGTGCTCTGATGAATGATCCTGATGTTATCTTGATGGATGAGCCGTTCAGTGCACTTGATCCCGTTACTCGTAACGATCTACAGGAAGAGCTCTTTAACTTGCAAGAAGAAGTGAAAAAGACGATTGTTTTCGTCACCCATGATATGGATGAAGCGATCAAGTTAGCGGATCGGATATGTATCATGCGTGATGGGGAGATCGTTCAGTTCGATACTCCAGAAGAAATCTTACGTCATCCAAAAGATGAATATGTCGAATCGTTCATCGGAAAAAATAAGATCTGGAGTAGTCCAGAATTTATTAAGGCAGAAGACATCATGATCGAGGACCCGGTTTCAATCAGTGGCAAACGGACGTTGCTGCAGGGAATTGAAATCATGCGTGGACGCAAAGTCGACAGCCTGTTAATCACCGATCGTGACCGTGTCTTACAAGGGCTGATTAAGTTGAAGAACATCCAGACGATTCCGGATAAGAGCCAACGGATCGAAGAAGTCATGGAGGGCGAGATCATCGCCGTCAATGAATATGATTCGTTGCTTGATGTCCTTGAGGTCATGAACCAGGAAGAGACAGGTTATCTGCCGGTAACGGATGCAACTGGAAAACTCAGAGGATTGATCACACGTAGTAGCTTACTTTCCGTCTTGAGTGAGCAATTCATTCATGAGGAGGAAGTCCAATGAACGGATTCTTTGATTATGTAAAAAATAATACCGATCAGATTGGTGACTTGTTACTTGAGCACTTGCAGTTGACAGTCTTTGCCGTCGTCATCGCTGTCGTTCTCGGGATTCCAATCGGGATTCTGATCACCCGTTATCAAAAATTCGCGAAGCCGGTCCTTGCGCTGACAAGTGTCGTTCAAGCCGTTCCGAGTCTTGCTTTACTCGGTTTCTTGATTCCGTTCATCGGTATCGGATCGACTCCAGCGATTATCATGGTCGTACTCTATTCACTCTTGCCAATCGTTAAAAATACCTACACAGGTCTGTCGAGTATTCCAGGGGATACGCTCGAAGCAGCCAAAGGAATTGGTTTAACAGATCGGCAAATCCTCAGTAAGGTTCAGATTCCACTTGCCTTACCAATCATGATGGCAGGGATTCGGATTTCTGCTGTTACAGCCGTTGGTTTAATGACGATTTCAGCGTTCATCGGTGCCGGCGGTCTTGGTTACCTCGTCTTCTCGGGTATTCAAACGGTTGATAATAACCAGATTCTCGCCGGAGCAATTCCAGCCGGGATTTTAGCCCTTGTCATCGACTTCGTCGTTAGTCGGATTGAATATTCGGTAGCGCCGAACGGGATTCCACTTGCAGATGGTCGAATCAAGAATAAGGCGCGGAAGCGTCGTAAGGCGATGCCAGCCGGACGTAAGATTGCAATCGCAAGTATCGTCTTCTTATTAATCGGTGGAACGGTCGCTTACTCTTTCCTCAAGGAAGATAAGATCGTCATCGGATCGAAGAACTTTACGGAACAATTGATTCTCGGAAATATGTTAGCGGATTTAATCGAAGATAAGACAGATTTAGAAGTCGAACGTCAATTGAACCTCGGTGGAACGAAAGTCGCTTACGGGGCGCTTGAAAAAGGGGAAATCGACGCGTATGTCGAGTACACAGGTACTTTGTTGATCGACGTGCTCAAGCAAGACGTCGAGACGGATCCAGAAACAGTTTATGCCAAAGTCGGGAAGATGATTCCTGAGAAAAGTCAAGTCGATGTCCTTGATCCAATCGGTTTCAACAATACGTATGCGCTTGCCATGACGAAAGAAGATATCGAAAAATATGACTTGAAGACGGTATCCGATATGTCAAAAGTCAGTGATCGTTTGATTCTCGGATCAACAATCGAATTCGCGAACCGGGAAGATGGTTATCTTGGTTTGAAGAAAAAGTATCCGGACATGAAATTCCAAGATGTACAACCCGTCGATGGAGGACTCCGTTATACAGCGCTGACGAATGGTCGGACGAACGTCATCGACAGCTTCTCGACAGACGGTTTGTTACAAAAATTCGATTTGACGGTACTAGAGGACGATAAGAAATTCTTCCCACCATACTATGCAGTACCGCTTGTTCGTCAAGAAACACTCGAAGAACATCCAGAACTGAAAAAAGTCCTCAACACATTGAAGGATAAAATCACGGATGAAAAGATGCAAGAATTGAACTACAAAGCAGATGTCGAGAAACAGCGTCCTGAAAAAGTCGCGCGTGATTTCTTGATTGAAGAAGGATTGATTTCCAAATAAACAGGTAGAGCCGAGGCGGGAATCCGCTTCGGCTCTTTTTTATGCGCGCTGACGCGCTATATCGTTTTGGAAAATACGTAATCAAGTGATTAAATTATTTTTTGATGCGACTAGCGAGCCAAGCGCGAACAGTGCGTTGCTGAATCATACACGTTCTTCCTCTCGGTTTAATGTTCCAAGGCGGTGCTCGGCATCCTTAACGATACGTGCTTGAATCTCGACTGTCAACCAATCTGTTTCCGTTTCAGGTAACGTCGGCAAACCGTAACTTGGATTATTCGTAGATGAAAATAAATCAGACATAATGCGTTCTTCGTATACTGGAATCATGTAAAATCCCCTCTCTGTGTCTTGATTCATCTCTTACACCTCTAGTGTACGAAAGGATTGTAAAGACGGAAGAGGGGAGGTGTTAAGAAGTCGTGAACTTTGTAAACGTTTTCACAAACTTGTCAAATCATCTTCAATGGCTTCGCAACTTGCCGTGTATTGTTGACCCCGTTTGACATATTTTTGTACTGTTCGTTCCATGATGAATCGATCATGGTCACTGATATCCCGGACGATTTTGGCGGGGACACCCATGACCATCGCGCCTGCAGGCACCTTCATTTTTGGCGGAACAAGACTTCCTGCAGCGACGAATGCATTTTCTCCAATTTCAGCTTCATCGAGAATCGTCGCTGACATTCCAATCAACGCTCCTTTTCGAATGATTCCGCCATGAATCATGGCCATATGACCAATTGTCACCTCATCTTCAATGATGGTCGGATACCCTTCATACTGATGAATCATCGAACCATCTTGAATGTTGACACGTTCCCCAATGTGAATCGGACCTTCATCTCCCCGAATGACTGTATTGAACCAGACGGATGAGTCTTTTCCGATTGAAACTTCCCCAATGACTTTTGATCCGTCCGCTAAATAAACGGATGGATCGATGTTTGGAACAAGTGAACCAACACGATATTTCATGCGTTTTTCCCCCTCAGACATTAAATCGATACTCTTTCATCTTGACGTTACAAAAAATAAATTGCAACAGCTTCCAAACTAATTGTAAGATGGTAAAAATACGCTTACAACAGGAGGAGACAGGATGGAACAAACAGTGCGTGAACGATTGATCGCGATTGCTGCAAAAAAAGAGAAAGCAGCCGTCGTCTATCAGAATATTTCAGTCATTGATGTCATGACACGAGAAACCTATACAGCAGATGTAGCGATTGATTCAGGCTATATCGCGGCTGTCGGGGAAGGATACGAAGGAATCGATAATCGTCCGGGAGAGGGGCTCTTCATCGCACCAAGTTTCGTCGATGCCCACGTCCATATTGAATCATCGATGGTCCCACCGAGTGAGTATGAGCAAGCGATTCTACCATTAGGGGTCACGACGATCATTGCCGATCCGCATGAGATCGCGAATGTCAAAGGAGCGGAAGGATTATCCTTCATGCTAGACGATGCTGAAGGTCTTGCCCTTGATGTACGCATGATGTTACCGAGTTGTGTACCAGCGACTTCGTTTGAACACGCGGGAGCATCTCTTGACGCCGCGGCACTTGCACCGTTCGTCGATCATCCTGGTGTCCATGGTTTAGGAGAAGTCATGGATTATCCAGCGGTCGAACGAGCCGATCACGATATGCTCCAAAAAATTAAACAGATCGAAGACGCAGGAAAACTAATCGATGGTCATGCTGCAGGACTCGGACCACGCGAAATCAACATTTATGGTGTCGCTGGAATTCGAACGGATCATGAATCCGTCAGTAAGGAAGATGCCATCGCCCGAGCGCGTCGTGGTCTGTATGTTGAAATACGTGAAGGTTCGGCAGCTCGAAACTTAAAAGAAGTACTCGATGCTGTAACGGAAAGCAATGCGAGCCGTTTCCTCTTCTGTACGGATGATAAACATTTGGATGATACGTTACGAGAGGGAACGATCGACTATAATATCCGCTATGCGATCCGTCATGGGATTAAACGTGAGACAGCGTATGCGATGGCATCGTTGCACGCGACGAACGCGTATCGTTTAGACGATCGGGGAGCCATCGTACCAGGACGTCGGGCGGACTTCGTCTTGTTATCCGATGCTGATAACGTCGTGATTGACGAGGTCTATATTCAAGGTGATTGTGTTGCGCGAGCAGGGAAAACGATTCGTCCGGTTCGCCGCGCGCATGTGCCAGAGTCATTACGCGGAACCTTGAATACAAAACCGATTACACCGGAAGTATTCGCCCTTCCACTTGAATCAGCGCGTGCGCATGTCATTGGAGTCATTCCGAAAAGCATCGTCACCGAGCACTTGATTCTCGACGTTCCACTTCAAGACAGACATTTCGTGCCTGTGCCGGAACAGGATCTCTTAAAGATTGCTGTCATTGAACGTCATCACGGGACAGCCTTCTCGGCAGTCGGTATCGTCAAAGGCTTTAAGATGAAACGCGGAGCGATTGCAGCGACTGTTGCCCATGATTCACACAACCTCGTCATCGTAGGCGCGTCAGACGAAGAGATGCAACTGGCCGCAGAACGTCTCGTCCAAGCGGGTGGGGGAGTCATTGCTGTCAATGGGCAAGAGGTACTTGCTGAGTTACCGCTTGAAATCGCTGGACTGATGACGAATCGTCCCTTCCAAGAAGTTGGAGATACACTCGAAGCATTGAATGATGCACTCGATGTATTAGAGGCGGATCGGTCCTTTAATCCCTATTTAACGATGTCATTTCTTTGCTTACCGGTCATTCCGGAGTTAAAGCTGACCGACAGTGGATTATTCGACGTAAAACACTTTCAGCATATTTCAGTACAAGCAGACTGATGTCCGTCGCGAGTCTGAGTCTCATTCCGGGACTCAGACCGTTTTTCTATCAATCGAGGTACGATAAAATCAAAAAAAAGCCACTTTACAAAACGGCTAAAAATCCTTAATGAAACTTAATAGTTTGGATGTTGAATCATTTTGGAAAGCTTGTTATAGTAAGTTCTATATCGTTTGTGAGAAATCTCACTTTCTATGAAACTTTTATCTAGAAGGGTCGTAGAAAACAGTAGGACAACAAGATTAGAAAGGAGATCATCATTATGGATAAGACCTATTTTGAAGGACATGAAGCCTTGATTGCCGATGTCTACCGTTCATTCACGCGTCAATTTCATGCCCTACCGACACATCGAAGAACGAAACGTCAGTTGCGAAATCTTGCATTCTCCGTCATTCGTCAAGCTCGACCGACATATGAGGAACGCACCGTTCTTTATGCTTACTTCGCTGAATTCTTCCGAGCAGTTGAGGAAGGACAGGATGAAGAGATTGCTTTTTACAAACAAATTGCACAGTAAAGACCCCCGATGGCTCCGTCAGAAGGGGTCTTTGTTGTTTTTTGAGAATGTCGTCTGGAAATAAAAAAACAAGTAGGGAACGAGGTCCGCTACTTGTTCATCAATGTTTTAAAGGGTTATTTTACTTCCATCCATTTAAAGCTCATATCGGCACCGAATGGGTGACGGTACAATTTATCAATGTTTGTCCGTTGTAAGTAAGCTTCCCCTTTTTGGTAGATTGGTGCGATGGCGTAGTCTTCTGTCAACAGCATTTTTTCAGCTTCTTGCATGTCCGACCAACGTTTCGCTTCATCTGCTTGTTGTTTTGCTCCCTTGATGAGATCATCGAACTTTTTGTTCGAGTATTCCATCCGGTTGAAGCTTCCATCCGTTAACCACATATCAAGGAACGTCATTGGATCCTGGTAGTCAGGTCCCCAACCAGCCGCAGAGATATCGTAATCTCCCTTCGATTCGAGTTCGAGGAAGTTTTTGAATGGTTGTTGTTTGATTTTGATCGTCAAACCAGGCAGGTGTTTCTCAAGATCTCCTTTTAAGTACTCAGAAACCTTCTTGAAGGCATCTTCATCTCGTGAGAGCATGCTGAGTTCAACTGTTTTCACACCAAGTTCCTTCAAGCCAGCGTCCCAAGCTTTTTTCGCGGCGTCAGCATCGTAGCTTTGAAGATCTGGATATTTCGCGCGGAAGTCTTCCCCATCTGGTGTAAACGTGAAGTCTTTCGCGACGATGAAGTTTGCAGGTTTTGATCCATCATTTAGGATGACATCTGTAATCCCTTGTTTCTCAAAGCCAAGCGCGAGTGCTTTTCGAATGTTTTTATTCTTCAATGCTTTATTCTTTTGGTTAAAGCGAAGGAAGTTGATCCGAGCATCTGGACGCGTCTTGTAATCATCTGATTTTTCATACTGCGAAACGAATTCAGACGTAATTGGTGCGAAATCGACTTCTTTCGCTTCGAACAGGTTGACGCCAGTTGAGATTTCTTTGACGACCTTGACATCGATTTTATCCATCTTGACATTCGCTTTATCCCAGTAATCTGGATTTTTCTTGTATGTCCAGCCAGCATTCGCTTGCCACTTATCGAGGACGAAAGGTCCGTTGAAGACCATCGTATCAACACTTGTCGCGAACTTATCACCTTTATCTTCGACGAATGATTGTTTTAATGGTAAGTAAGTTGGGAAACTTGTCAAACCAAGGAAGTAAGGTGCTGGAGCTTCAAGTTGGACTTCAAGTGTCTGCTCGTCGACTTTCTTGACACCGAGCTCATCAAGTTCAGCGTCGCCAGACATGATTTTGTTGGCGTTCTTTAAATCTTGTAGAATGTACGCGTATTCTGCTGCTGTCTTCGGATCAAGTGCGCGTTTCCAAGCATAGATGAAATCATCTGCTGTGACGGCTGATCCATCTGACCACTTCGCATCTTTACGCAGTTTGAATGTATATGTTTTTTTATCTTCCGACACTTCGACGCTTTCCGCGATTCCAGGTGTTGGTTTGTTATCACCATCAAGACGATATAGCCCTTCGAAGACGTTGTTCGTGACGATGATGGAAGTCGAGTCCGTCGTTTTCGTCGGATCTAGCTGAGGTACATCCGTCGTCGAAACGAGTGTGACTTCCTTTTTTTTGTTTTTCGAATCAGATCCGCTTGTGTTTTCGTCATTTCCTTGCCCGCATGCAGCGACAGCAAGAAGCGCGATGCTGGAAAGTCCAGCAAAAGCGATTTTCGATGGTTTATTCATGGAACGATGACCCCCCCGAGAGTTAGTGTTAAATATTTCAGAAAAATGTGAACATATTGTTAATTTAAGTGAAAGTGATTAAAAATGCAACATAAATTTTCAGATAATTCTCACTGATCAAGGTCTATCTCCTCAATTCCAAGCGATTTCAAATAGTCATAAAGTAGGAATAAGGTCAACGTATGTGGGGAATACATTCGTAACGTCAATCGAACGGGATTACCACGTAAACGCATATTCGTAATACGTACACCTTTACGCTCAAGAGCAAGAACAATGTCCGTCGGATCAAGTCCGGAAGGAAGTAAGAGATGTGCAACGAGGACATTTGCTTCGAACCGACTATTGTTGATACGCCCCATCATCCGAGTCAAACCTTCCAGTAAGAGGAAGAGAAAGAGAACGAGAAAAATCGACTCCCAGATGAAACCTGCACCGACAGCGATTCCAATCCCGCTTGCACTCCAAATAATAGCGGCAGTCGTTAATCCGCTGACGATATCATGCGGTCGACGTAAGATGACACCAGCGCCGATAAAACCAATTCCAGTAATGATTTGGGCGACGAGACGCATCGGATCCATCTGAACATTCGTCGCCATGTCATGGTAGAGTAAGACCGATTTGATGGAAACGATGGTTAACAGGCAACTGATCAGGGTAATTACGAGGCTAGTGCGTATACCAACCGGTTTATTTTTGATTTCACGCTCGAATCCGATGAAAATTCCAAGTGTAGCGGCTAATAGGAGTTTTAGAAGGTCTTCGAGCTGAAATACATGAATCCAGTTCATTCGTCTCAAATCCTTTCTTTACTTTAAAAGGTGATTTGTTATAATGACTTTTGTGTCTTTCGAATGAATATACGTAAGATGTAATAGATATACGAAAAAGGAAGTGTCTCATCATGAATCAACAAAAAATCGGGTTCTTTGCTCTCGCTGCAATGGTCATCGGTTCCATGGTCGGTGGAGGAGCTTTTAACCTTCCTGGTGCAATGGCTCAAAGTGCAAGTGCAGGACCTATCCTCATCGGCTGGAGTATTACGGGGATTGGGATGATCATGCTCGCGTTAGTATTCCAACATCTCGCAAATAGTAAACCAGAGCTCGAAGGCGGTATCTATGCCTATGCGCGTGAAGGGTTCGGACGTTTCGTCGGCTTTAACAGTGCTTGGGGATACTGGGTATCGGCGTGGATTGGAACAGTTGCGAATATCACGCTCGTGTTTAATGCGATTAGTTATTTCTTCCCGATTTTCGCAGCAGAAAATCGAATATTCCTTCTCTTCATGAGTGTAGTCGTCATTTGGGGATTGTTCTGGCTCGTCTCGAGCGGAATTAAGGAAGCGACACTCGTCAATCTGATTACGACGATCGCAAAGCTCGTTCCGATCTTGATTTTCATTCTTCTAGTAGGAATCGCCTTTAATATCAAAACGTTTAATTTGGATATTTGGGGAGAGGGAACAGAACTCGGTTCGATCTTCGATCAAGTAAAAGGAACGATGCTCGTCACACTTTGGGCGTTCGTTGGAATTGAAGGGGCGGTCGTTTTATCAAGTCGTGCTAAAAATCGAAGTGATGTCGGGAAAGCGACAGTGACGGGACTTGTTGGCGTTCTAGTCATCTATATCTTAATTTCCGTTCTATCACTAGGAGTGCTCAGTCAAGAACAACTAGCTGGATTAAAAGAACCGACGATGGCATATGTATTAGAGGCAGCGATTGGACCAATCGGTGCGACGATCATCATGATCGGTTTGATTATCTCACTATCCGGTGCACTTCTCGGATGGACGATTCTCGCATCGGAGATTTCGTATCTTGTGGCAAAAGACGGTGCATTTCCGAAAGCATTCGCAAAAACGAATCGGAAAGGTGCTCCAGTCGGCGCGCTGTTGATTACACAAATCGCTACACAAGTTGTCGCAGGAATCGCGCTTTTCTCAGCGCAAACCTATCTTGTCCTGTCGAGTATCGCTGGGATTTGTGCGTTATTACCGTATTTGTTATCAGCATTGTATAGCATTCGGACATCGCGAGAAGAGCGTAATCAGAAAATGTTACTTTTCTCCATCATCGCATCAGCGTATTCGATTTGGCTCGTCTATGCGTCGGGTATCTGGTACATCGTCATCGCGGCATTAGTCTATGCTCCAGGGATTCTCGCATATGCTTTAGCAGAGCGAGAACAGCAACGGACGGGCATGTCACGTTATGAGTGGATTGCCAGTATGGTTCTTGTTGTCTTAGCAGGAGTAGCCGTTTACGGAATGGTTGTAGGAGAAATTCAATTGTAAGAAACGATATGCAAAAGAAGTCATGGTGATTTTCATACACCGTGACTTCTTTTTTGATTAAGGTGCTAAGAATCGTTTTTCGACATCCTGTACAGATAGAGGTTCAGAGAAAATGAACCCTTGCATATGCTGACACGATGTCGTTTTTAGATAATCTAACGCGTGTTCTGTCTCAACACCTTCAGCGACAAGATTCAACTCTAAGTTGTGACCAAGTTGAATGATGGAATCGAGCAAGGCGTGTTCATTTGTCGCCAGACCATCAATGAATACTTTATCGATTTTTAATTCGTCGATTGGAAAAGCACTGAGATACTGCAAAGAAGAATAACCGGTACCGAAATCATCGATTGATAAACGGAAGCCGAGCGACTTGATGAGGTGCATGCGTTCGACCGTTCGTTGTGTCTGTAAGATCGCAATATTCTCTGTCATCTCCAACGTAACGGAAGATGGTGAAACGAGTCGATCCGTTACGATATGTTGCAGCGTTCGAATAAAGGAGTCGCTTTGGAACTGATGCGGTGAAATGTTGATTGCCATCGTCAGTTTAGGGTCAATTGTCTGTTGCCACTTCGCGAGCTGTTCACATGCTTCAATGATGACCCAGTTGTTGATTGGTGTGATCAGTGAAGCTTCTTCAGCGAGTGGAATGAATTCATCTGGTGGAATACTCCCGAGTGCCGTGTGATTCCAGCGTAATAACGCTTCGAAGCCTTTAACGGCTTGTGTCTGAAGTTCAATGATTGGTTGATAAGCAAGATATAGGGATTGATCTTCGAGTGCCGTGAAGAGGGATCGTTCGAGTTGGATTTTACGTGTGAATTGTGTGTCCATCTCGTGTGTTAAGTACTGAATCGTTCCGGTACCAATTGATTTTCCTGCGTATAGAGCTGTTTCCGATCGGCGATATAAATCCTCCAGTGTTTTGGCTTCGGACGGATAGACGGTGATCCCGAACGTACAAGAAACGATCAGTGAGTGACCATTGATGTAATAAGGGCGCTGCAGTGCTTGTTGTAATTTCCGAGCATATTGGAAAAGCAGATTGCTCGACGGTGCAGGTAACAAGACGCCGAATAGATCACTCGTCGGATGAAAAGCGAGTATACCTGTCGTATGTTGCAAAAGGCGCGTTGCCATTGCTTGAAGTAGTTGATCACCGACGTGTGTTCCAAACGAGTCGTTGATCACTTTGAAACGATCGATATCGAACAAGATGAGGGCAATCGGATCATGCGACGCAGCAGAGCGGAATAATGCTTCACCTTCGCGTAAAAATCCACGTTTATTTAATAAATGCGTCATCTCATGATGATGCACTAAAAAATCGAGTTCTTCTTCAAGTGCTGTTGTTTCCGTGATGTCGTTCCCGATGAACAGGTGCTGAAAACGAACGCCGTTCGCATCATAGGTTGGAATGAGCGTCGCTTGGAGATGTTTTCGTTCACCCGTTTGCGAAGTGAGGCTAAGGCGACCAGACCAGGCTTTTCGTTCACGAAGTTGTGCACGAATCTCCGAAACGACAGAACTGGATGGATCTAAGATGAGTGACCAAGGCTGGTTGAGAAGCATCTCAGAGCAATATCCTGTCACATCGATGAGTTGATCATTCACGTACGTGATCGTTCCCCGTGCATCGAAGACGGCGACAGAAGCAATCTGATCGAATGCATGACGCAAATCCATCAATCCTTGGAAGAGTGGTTTCATGTTCGTTTGTTGCTCAGCTGAAGGGATACAGCAAGCAAAAGCGGCAATAACGGTTCCTGTATGATCAAGTAAAGGAGACAGAAGGAGAGTTGATGTTACAGAAGTGCCCGTCTTATGCAACAAGGAGGCATTCGGTAATTGGACGGATTGACGGCGCTCCAAGAAGGCATGCCAAATCTGTTGACTGAATGCCATGTCTTCCCGTTCAAGAAGTGGAACAGTCTGACCCACGACTTCCTGTTGTGTCCAGCCCCATTGCTGTTCGGCTAGATTATTCCAAGAGCGGATGGTCAAATCAGTATTCAATATGAAAGCGGGTAAAGGGAATTCTTGAATGACGACTTCATAGGAATCAATGGTCGAACGGTCCATTACGTGCGCACGCTCCTTTATAATGAAAAGAGATGACGGTTCACTTGTCTTGTCTTTTCCCAATATATTCAATTCTTACGCACTAGAATCCTTTCGCTTGGATACTTTTTAAGTGAAGATTCTATGAAAAAATCTGCTATAATAACATTGAAAGCGTTTTCTAAAGAGTTATGAGGGGGAATTTCGATGAATCAAACAGAGAAAATCATTCAACAGACAGAACAGTTCGGAGCACATAACTACCATCCACTCCCGATCGTCATCTCAGAGGCGGAGGGTGTCTTCGTTACGGATCCTGAAGGACGTCGGTATATGGATATGCTTAGTGCCTATTCAGCAGTCAACCAAGGACATCGTCATCCCAAAATCATTGACGCTCTCAAACGTCAGGCAGATAAGATTACTTTGACGTCACGCGCCTTCCATAATGATCAACTGGGCTTCTTTTATGAAAAAGTCGCACAATTGACGGGAAAAGATATGGTGTTACCGATGAACACGGGTGCGGAAGCGGTCGAGACAGCAGTGAAAGCAGCACGACGTTGGGCATATGAAGTCAAACAAATCCCAGGTAACGCTGAAATCATCGTTTGTGAAGGAAACTTCCATGGTCGGACGATGACAGCCGTCTCGATGTCGACGGAAGCAGAATACCAGCGGGGATTTGGACCGCTTCTTCCTGGAATCAAGACGATTCCTTACGGCGATCTTGAGGCATTAAAACAGGCGATCACTGAAAATACAGCGGCATTCATCTTGGAACCGATTCAAGGCGAAGCAGGCATCTTAATTCCTTACGATGGTTTCTTAAAGGACGCACAAGAAGTCTGTCGTGCGCAGAATGTTCTGCTCGTATCGGATGAGATTCAATCTGGACTCGGTCGTTCCGGTAAATGGTTTGCTTCTGATTGGGATGAAGTGACGCCAGACATGTATATCCTCGGTAAAGCACTGGGGGGTGGTGTATTCCCAATCTCATGTGTTGCTGCGAATAAAGATGTCCTTTCTGTCTTTAATCCAGGTTCACACGGCTCGACGTTTGGTGGTAATCCACTTGCGTGTGCCGTCTCGATTGCTTCACTTGAAGTATTAGAAGACGAAAAGTTACCGGAACGTTCACTCGAACTCGGTACGTATTTCATGGAGAAATTAAAACAAATCAACAACCCGATGATTAAAGAAGTACGTGGTCGTGGATTGTTCATTGGTGTTGAACTCACAGAAGCAGCACGACCATATTGCGAAGCGTTGAAAGAAAAAGGCTTGCTCTGTAAAGAAACACACGAGACAGTCATTCGCTTTGCACCACCGCTCGTCATCACAAAAGAAGAGTTGGATTGGGCGTTCGAACGGATTGAACAAGTGTTAGGTGTTTCTGTCGCCCGGTAAATGAATAGATTCATCGAACAACAGTGGACAAGATGTTCACTGTTGTTTTTGTTTAGGAAAGTGTCGATTTTGATTAAAGAAAAGTTTGAAAATCAGTGACAAGGGAACAGACAACTATCGCAAAAAAACTTTTAAATGGGGGTAATGATTATGTCAAACAACAGTGGTCTCAATAAAAAAGCAGATGGTCTCGTCGATAAAGTAGCAGGTAAAGCGAAAGAAGCGCTCGGGAAAGCAACAGGCGATAAATCAACAGAACGCGAAGGTAAAAAAGATCAAGTAAAAGGCGAGGCTAAGAAAACAGTCGGTAACGTCCAACAAAATTTCGAAGATACGAATCGTCGCTAAGACGGTTGCAACTTAATAGAAAAACCGGACTGGAGGATAACTCTAGTCCGGTTTTTAGTGTCTGCTATAATAAATTTTTATATCACTAAAGAAAGATAATGAATAATTTGTATAAAGGTCTAGTCATTTAGATGTTTATATGGAATAATAAAAAACGTAAAAGCGTTTACATTGTTCTGTCATTATCGTTTATTCAAGAAAGGGTGAAAGGTATGTTGCAGTTTCTACAACGCATTGGTAAAGCTTTGATGTTACCAATCGCAGTATTACCAGCTGCCGGAATCGTGCTCCGATTAGGTTCGGCGGATATGCTAGATATTCCGTTGATGGTAGCAGCAGGAGGGGCTATTTTTGATAACCTTCCATTAATATTTGCCATCGGTGTCGCCATTGGTCTATCGATCGATGCAAGTGGGGCAGCGGGTCTTGCCGGAGCCATTGGGTATCTCGTCTTAAAGAACGGCGTTGACTCGATGAACAAGGAGTATTCCAGTGCACAGATTCAAGCAAAATATGATGCGATTGCCGCAATCGTCAATGATTCCTCGACCAAGGTCGACGGAGCGACACTTGGTTCGATCGCGAATCAGGCGACACTCGGATCGACCGTTAATATGGCGGTATTCGGTGGAATCATCGCGGGTATCGTCGCAGGACTTCTATACAATCGGTTCTACAACATTAAGTTACCGGATTGGTTAGCATTCTTCGGTGGTCGTCGTTTCGTTCCAATCATTACATCAGCGGTTATGCTCGTACTTGCTTTCATCTTTGGTTATGTCTGGCCGTTCATCGAGCAAGGCATTAACGGTGCTGGTGAATGGATGGTTGGTCTTGGTGCAGGAGGCGCTGCTCTGTTTGGATTCTTTAACCGTCTCTTGATTCCTGTCGGCTTACACCACGTCTTGAATAATATTTTCTGGTTCGTCTTCGGTTCATATGAAAAAGCAGATGGTACAGTCGCGAATGGCGACATCGCACGCTTCTTCGCTGGAGATCCGACAGCTGGGATTTATCAAGCGGGCTTCTTCCCAATTATGATGTTTGCCTTACCGGCTGCAGCTTTTGCGATTGTCATGGCTGCGCGTAAAGAAAATCGAAAAGCAGTTGCTGGAGCGATGATTGGTCTTGGACTGACGTCCTTCTTGACAGGGATCACGGAACCAATCGAGTTCTCGTTTATGTTCTTATCACCTGTTTTATATGTCATTCATGCAGTTTTAACAGGTCTATCGATGGCCATCGTTAACTTACTCGGTATTTTACATGGCTTCTCCTTCTCGGCTGGTTTCATTGATTATGCCTTGAACTTCGGGATTGCCACAAAACCATTACTTCTCATCCCGGTTGGTCTCGCGTTCGCGGTCGTCTATTACTTCCTATTCTACTTCATGATCACGAAATTTGATCTGAAGACACCAGGTCGCGAAGATGAATCGCTCGTCACAGACACGGGAGTCGTTCTGACAGACTCAGACAATAAATATGAACAACAAGCAGCTCAAATTTTTGCCGGATTGAAAGGAACAGACAACGTCACGTCGATTGATAACTGTGCGACACGCTTACGTCTCCAAGTCAAGGATCCAAGTATCATTGATGAAGCAGCGATTAAAGCGGCTGGAGCAAAAGGTGTCATGAAGATGGGTGCGACAAGTGTTCAAATCATCATTGGCACAGATGTTGAATTCGTTGCGGATGCGATGAAGCGACAGAAGTAAAGAAAAAACGACCTTTCCTGAGCTTAGGAAAGGTCGTTTTGCTGTACGTTCGCAACAGGTGCTGTTTTGCTTGACCGATAGATCGGATAAAAGATTCCAATCAAGATGATGACGATTCCAATCCATTGAGAACTCATCAGATGTTCATCCAAAATTAAAACGGAACAGATGACAGCTGTCGGTAGTTCAGCCGCTCCAAGCAGAGAGACGCTGGCTGGAGACAAATGAGGCGCACCCGCAGCAAATAAGAGTGGTGGCAAAATCAACGCGAATAGACCGAGTGGAATTGCATACAGAAGAAGACCGTTTTCGAAATTCGCAGAAGACAAGAACGTCGTCGGTGGATACATGATCATGACAAAAGCAAGACCACCTGTCATCATATAGAAGCTTTTCTTTATGACGGGTAGATGATTGGCAACGCGTCCACTAGCCAGTAGGAAAATCGAGAAACTAACAGCCGCTCCAAGACCGAATAATGTTCCACGCAGGTCGAGTGGGCTCGAGTAAGCAGCACTCGCGAGAATGGCTCCACCAATCAGTAGAATCGCAGACAGGAAGTGCGCGCGAGATGGTAAACGTTTGAATGCGAGAGCATCAATGATGACACCAATCCAAGTGAATTGGAATAAGAGAATGATCGCAACGGATGCCGATACGGTCTGAAGACTTTGGTAATAGAGATAACCGGTTGTACCGCTTGAGATACCAATCAGCATGAGAAGAGCAGCTGTTTTGAGATCGAGACGAAGGTTTTTCGTAAATAAGGCAAGTCCGAAAATCATGAGCCAGCCGAAGAAAAATTGACTACCTGAAACGGCTGCTGAGTTGAATCCAGCGGCATAAGCGAGTTTGACGATCGTTGAGAGGACACCATAACTGATAGCGCCGATGAGAACGAATAAAGTTGCTTTTGAGCGATGCATGAATAAATTCCCTCCATTTTTAGTAAAAACCACGCAAAAAAGGTTGCAACGGGGCCTTGTCCAGGTTTTTTGGACAGGGTTTGGTTGCAACCTGTGTGATTTATTGAGTTGATGTGTCGAGCAAACGATACAGCCGGGTTTTCGTTTGATTATATTGAACGGTCAGCGCATTCCACTTCTTTAATGACGCGGTAGCTTTCCGTGTTAAACGATTTAAATCCGCTGTTGACTCATCAATCTTAACGAAATCCGGTTTTTTCGTCAAGCGTGAAAGCATTTTCTTTTCAGCGTCCATCGCTTGTCGATACGTTTTCGAGAACGTTTGAAACGTCTGCTGGCGTTCCTTGATGATTGCCACTAAGGCAGTTCCTTCTGTTTTTGCTTTACCATCAAGCTTGTTGACAGCATCCTTCAATTCTTCAAGATCGAGTGTAGCGTACATTTCTTTACGTAACGTGTCTTCTTGTTTTAATAGAGCAAGCCGTTCGTCATTTAAGGCTTCTAATTCCTCTCGTTCATTTTGAGAGCGTTTGATTTCTTCAGCACCTGCATCAAGAACGGCTTGGTACGTATTAACTGAAATTTCGTCCTGACGAGCACGTTGATCAGCTAGCGTGAATGCCTTCTCTTCACCTTCGACTTGTTGCTCTAGCTGTTCATGAAGAGAAGCTGGTGAATCGTTGGAGCAGGCAGCGAGTCCGAAGCTCGACAGGAATAATACTGCTACGAATGATTTTTTCATCTGAATAGTAACTCCTTATAAATTCGAGTATTGCGCGAAATTGTACGGAATATGGAAATCTTCATCATAAATCGCGAATTGATAGCCTTTTTTCTGAAGTCCGGCAACAATGGCTGGAAGTGCTTTGATGGCTTGTGGTTGTTCATGTAAGAGTATGATTTCAAACGGACGTTCTGCTCGTCGAATGACCGTATTTGCTACTTCTTTTGCACTATCTTTGTAATACCAGTCCATTGAATCGATCGACCAGTCCCACACACGAAAGTCTGCTGAATGAATGGCAGATGCCATTTTTTTCGTGATGCCTGGATCAGAGCCATAAGGTGGTCGTGTCAAATGTGGTGTTAGCTTCGTCAACTCATGGATTTTCTTCTGAACACTTTGCATCTCTGAGACATACTTTCCTTTTTCGTACAATGTATCGTAATCATGCGTTTCCCCGTGTAATCCGATATAGTGTCCAGCTTTAGCAGCAGCTTTGACTTCTTGCGGAAAAGCCTCTACTTGTGATCCGAGATAAAAGAAAGTGGCACGAGTCTGAAGTTGATCCAATGTTCGAAGTAAGTCCGGTGTTAATGCAGATGGACCATCTTCGAATGTTAAATAGGCGACTTTTTTTGTTACACCATTCCATTTTTCCACGCGTGCTTTTTCCATATTGACGACAGGTACTTCAGTAATGGATTTACCTGTCGTAATGGATTGTTGCTCAGGAGTAAAAACGTATCGGTAAGCGACATATCCTCCAACTCCGAGAAAAACAAGTGTGAGAAGTAAGAAAAAACGTGGGAAAAACTTTCTTTTTTTTGTACGCGGTCGTGGACCGAGTTCGCTAGCGTGGCTTGAGGTGAATGGATCCATCGTTGTCTGTCGCTCCTTTTGTCAAAAAATATCATATACAGATAATGTAACATTCTGACTGTTTCTTTTGTAACAAACAGATGACAAAAAGATGACGATAAATCGATTTTTCTAAAAAATATCGGTTTATTTAGAAAGAGTTTGCAAGAAATAAAAAAACAACCACTAATTAAGTGATTGTTTCATGTGTTATTAGTGTTCTGTTACAGCACACTCATCGCATTCCGTTTGATAGGATTCACATTGTTCATCCATCTCTTTTCCGCAATGGGCACACGTCTTGACGGGAAGTTCACGATAGAATGCAGCAGATGCTTCTTGGTAAAGGGGTTGTTCCATGTGTTTTTCCTCCTTCAAAGTAAACGCAATGATTTTTATCTTGTTTTCATTGTATTAGTACAGAAGTGTAAAGTCAACAATTGTTTTATAACAGTAAAGGCGTTTGAAGTACTGATAGAGGACAATGAAAAAGAGACATGCTACGATATCTAAGTAATCTGATAATGATAAGGGGGATTTATACATGACACAGGCAACACTTGATACAATGCGTGTCTTAACAGAAAGACGTTCCGTTCGCCATTACGACGAAACGTTCAAGCTTTCAAAACAGGAAGTGGAAGAACTATTAGAATGGACGACAGCGGCGCCGAGTGCTTGGAATCTGCAACACTGGCATTTCACGGTCTTTCATTCGGAAGAAGCGAAGCAGCAACTTGCACCGATTGCTTATAATCAGCCGGCCATCACTTCGGCTTCAGCAGTCATTGCAATCTTAGGTGATGTTCAAGCTAATCGAAACTACAATCCGGTTTATGGTCCGGCAGTAGAAGCAGGTGGCATGACAGAGGATTTGTTCGATTCGATCAAGGCACAAGTAGAGGGCGCTTATCAAAGTGAAGCATACGGTCGCGACGCGGCAATGTCGAATGCGAGTCTTGCTGCGATGCAATTGATGCTTGCGGCAGAAGCACGTGGATTATCAACACTCGCAATGGGCGGATTTGATCATCAACGTTTTGCGGAAACGTTCATCACCGAGTCACGGTATGTACCGGTCATGTTAATTGCTGTTGGTAAAGCGGTCGAAGATGCGAAAAAACGTCCCGCACTACGTTTACCGATCGATCAAGTATCAACATTCCTGTAAGTCATTCAAAATGGAGGAAGTGGGGTTCAATTCCTCCATTTTAATTTTTTTTATTTTTTTCGGAAAAAGACTTGTCAGCCTTTTAGTTTCTTGATATATTAATACATGTCCTAGCAAGTACATAACGTACTGCAAACATGATTCTGTAGCTCAGCTGGGAGAGCGCTACCTTGACAGGGTAGAGGTCGCTGGTTCGAGCCCAGTCAGAATCATACCGAAAGCCCGCTTCTCCTTTATAGGAAAAGCGGGCTTTTTTTATTATTTCTTTATCTCATCCTCTGTGACCCATTTATGATTTTTCACCATCTCTCCACCGTCCGTTGGTTCATAGTTCACCATATAGACAGTCGTTTCTTTTACTTCATCAATCGTCGCTTTAGCTCCATCCATACCTTTCATATGATCCGCTTTGACAGTCGTTTCATCACCAACTTGCAGTGGCTTAGTTGGAACTGGATCGAGTTCTTCTTGAATGACCCATTTATGATTTTTCACCATCTTTCCACCAGTAGTCGGTTTGTAACTGATCGCATAGACGACGGTATCATAAGCACCCGCAATCGTTGCTTTAGCTCCGTCCATACCGTCCATATGATCCGTCGTCAACGTGACGTTGCTTCCTTTCGGATAAGTCGGATCACTGGCTTCCTTTAAACCGGATGGTAGCTTTCCGTCGCTCGAATGCATCATATCTCCATGAGACATATCATGTGAGTCACTATTACTTCCATCGTTATTGGCGTTATTGGCGGATCCACATGCACCGAGCCAAAGCGTAGAACTAAGAGCAAGTACGGTTAACGTCAATGATTTTTTCATATTAAATCCCTCCTGAAGTCGCTAGTCTTCTTTACTATACCCAGCGTATGTGCAAATCGTGTGCAGATGAGGTGACAGTTTCGTTTGCCTGCGTCTATCGCGTTTTTTTCGCTATACTAAAGTGGAGAGAAAAGGAGGAAACGTCATGCGTCGTATTTCATACTCGGTCGGAGGAATCGTGCTTGCGGCATTTTTAATTTGTGGCAGTGTGTTGTTTGCGACGTTGTATTATCAGTTGTCTCAAACACGAACGCAGGAAGTAGTGGACGGTTTACTGAACCGAGGAAATACCCATCGTGATGTCCTTGTCGATTCCTATGACCAAACGACGATGCGCCATGTCAGCATGATGGAAGCAGATTCATCGTTTACTGTGGTGATCACTGATGCAGATGGAAAACAACTCGAAGCGTCACGACCTTTGTCGAATGAGATGAAAAGTGTGCTAGAGCATACGGATTTTGATTACCGTCAACAAGGAAAAATCGTGACGATGCGTGACTTTTTAATGACGGACAGCCCCATCACCATCGATGGGGAACATCGTGGTCATGTCTTCATGTTCGCTTCTAAAGCAATTGTGGATCACGTACTTGATCCGTTGAAACAGCAATTTTTTCAAGTGGGTCTGCTCGCACTTTTATTGGCAGGTGCGGCAAGCATTTGGGCGACCCGACTCATCTCTCGTCCGTTGATTCAAATGGAAAAAGCGACGGCACGTCTATTGGATGGGGAAGGTGGAGAGTTGCCGATTGATCGACAAGACGAACTGGGACAATTGGCGCGTTCAATTCAGCAATTAAAACAGGATCTCGATTTTTTGAATCGGGATCGATCTGAATTTTTAGCAAGCGTATCTCATGAACTACGCACACCATTGACATATATAAAGGGATACGCGGATATTCTCGAACGCCAAACGTTGACGCCGGATGAGCAACAACGCTACATTACGATCATTCGAGAAGAAAGTCAGCAAATGAATGAATGGATTGAGCAATTATTTTGGCTAGCACGTATTGATGCCAATGCTTTTATGATGGAACGAAAACCTGTTGATGTCGAAGACTTGATTCATCAAGTGATACGATTGATGCGTCCAGACATCGAACAAGAAAATGTTTCGTTCGAGATAGAAGGTGAGCGATTAGAAGTGATGGGTGACGCTCAGCAGCTCCGTCAGATGATCGTGAATATCATTGAAAATGCACGTCGACATACGACGTCGGGAAAAATCATCGTTCGTTATGGTGTCAACGCAGTAGGGGCTTTCATTCAAATCGAAGATACAGGAGAAGGGATCGCTGCAGAATCTTTACCTCATGTAACGAAACGGCTCTACCGAACGGAAGCATCTCGTTCTCGAAAACATGGAGGAACTGGAATCGGACTCTCCATCGTTGAAGCAATTGCACGGACACATGGAGCAGAATTGAACATCAAGAGTCAACTTGGACATGGAACACAAGTGACACTGCAGTGGAAGGAGAAATAAAATGCCGCATGTATTGATCGTAGATGATGAACCGAGAATGCTTGAACTGCTCAAACTGTATATTCAGCCGTATGGGTACACGTGTCAGCTTGTGGATTCTGCGCAGCAAGCTCTTGATCTCTGCCGTCAGCACGTATTCGACCTGATTTTACTAGATGTCATGATGCCGGATATGGATGGCTGGACATGTTGTCGTCTCATTCGAGAACACTCTAATACCCCAATCTTGATGGTTACGGCTCGGAATCAGCGGGAAGACATCATTCGGACACGGGAAGTGGGGGCGAATGATTACGTATCAAAACCGATTCAAGAAGGGGAACTGATCGGGCGAATGGAAGTTTTATTACAGCGACGGTATGATGGACTATTCTATGACCGGGAAAGCTATCGTTGTAGTTACCTCCAACAAAAGATTTCGTTAACGAAGACGGAGTTTGAGTTATTAGGTGTATTGTTAGATTCTCCACGACGTGTTTGGACACGTGATCAGCTAACGACGATGTTATGGGGAGCGGAAGCGGCTGTAGACGAGCGGACGATCGACTCGCATATCAGACATTTAAGAGAAAAACTACGTGTTTGCGGTTTTCCGATTGAACAGCATTTGGAAACAGTTCGCGGAATCGGATACCGCTGGACACACCAATAAAGGGGAAATTCAAGCCATGACGACACTCTATTTCGTACGGCACGCACATTCGACATACTCGCCAGATGAACGAGCACGTCCACTCTCCGGTGCAGGACAGGCAGATGCGAGACGTTTACTTGAAACATTTCAAGGAATTCCAATCGACAGATTCTACAGTAGCCCGTATCGACGGGCGATTGAGACGGTTGCACCGCTCGCAGAGGCACGTCGAAAACCAATCATTGAGGTAGAGGAACTACGAGAGCGATTGTTAGCACCGGAAGCGCTTGACGATTTTCAAGCAGCTGTCACGTATGTATGGCAACATCCGAACGAAAATCCGTACGGAGGCGAAACGAACAAAGAAGCGTCGCAACGCATTCGGCAATTCATCGACGAACTAGTGGAGAAGCATCCTGACGAAACAGTCGTTCTTGGAACACACGGAAACATCATGGTGTTACTCTTAGAAACATTTGATCCGACGTTTAATCACGCATTTTGGAAATCCTTACCGATGCCAGCCGTATGTCGAATGGATGTGAGAGCAGGAGAACAGGCGGACATTCATGTCGTACCACTTTTGACGAATACAAAGTAAAAAAGAGACGGAACTGATGAGTGCATCAGCTTCCGTCTCTTTTGTAATTAAAGAAATCTTAAGGCGTAGGAACAGCACCTTCATGTTTTCGAATCAAGTCTGCTGTTAATTGACCGGACAAGGTGACCATTGGTACACCGCCGCCTGGGTGTGTCGAACCACCGACGAAATAAAGTCCTTCGTACAAGTCGCTCTTCGATGGAATCTTGAATCCACCATTTTTCTTCCGATCGGCTGCGACACCATAAATCGATCCGCCGTTTGGACCGTATAATTCTTTTAAATCTTCTGGAGTGAAGCGATATTCGAACTCGATCGATTCACGCAAACCGTGAAGTCCCATCCGCTCCAATTTATCGAGAACGACTTCACGATACGCATCCCAGTCGACCTCACCTTTTTGAAGTGTGAGCGGTGGAACGTGTGTCAAGACGAATAAGTTATCCTTCCCTTCAGGAGCTTGGGAAGCGTCGGATTTTGAGGAGACACCGACGTAAATCGTCGGATCCTCAGGAGGTGTTCCTTCTTTAAACATTTGGGCGAATTCACGCTCCGGATTTTCCGAGAAAAAGAAATTATGATGCGCGAGTCCACTGTATTCACGATTTACACCGAGTAGTAATACGAGTCCAGAGACGGACGGGGCGAACGATGCCTGTAATTTTTTAGCCTGTTTCCGGGCTTTCTTCTCAGGAACAATCCGTTCGTAAGTCGGAATGACCTCAAGGTTTGAGACGACGATGTCGGCTGCATGAAAGGTTCCGTTCGATAGAACGCCAACCGCTTTTTTATTTTCAAGGACGATTTGTTCAACGGGTGAGTTGAGATGAACCGTGACACGGAGCTCATCAAGCAAACGTTTCATGGCACGCGCGATTTGGTACATCCCACCTTTGACATAATAGATGCCAAGTCCCATTTGAACATAAATCATTTGATTGAAGACAGCAGGTGCCTGATAAGGGTTGGAACCGACATACATGACCATGTAGTTGAACAGCTGTTCGAGATACGGATCATTGAGGTATTTCTTTGTTCCGGTCGCGACGGTATTCATCGGGTCCATCTTTAATAAATCAGACATTGTATGGTATTTTTTTAAGTCCTTTAAATCTTCAAGACTGTATTTATAAAAACTGTCGAGGCATAAGTCGTACATTTGTTTGGAATACCGGAACAATTCAACGAAATCAGCTCGTGACGAGACTTGTTCGACTTCTTCAAGCATTCCAGGTAAGTCACCTTTGACATCGATTTTTGTTCCATCCTCAAAGAATGTACGCCATTGCGGTTCAATGCGCTCGATTTCTAAGTAATCATCCAAGTTACGATGAACGCTTGAGAAGAGTTGTTCGAGTACCCAAGGCATCGTTAAGATGGAAGGACCGGTATCGAAAGTAAATCCCTTTCCACTACGTTGATTCAGTTTCCCGCCGACGTTTGCATTCTTTTCAAGCATCGTGACTGCATAACCATCTCCAGCCAAACGAATGGCGGCAGACATACCAGCAAGACCTGCTCCAATGACAATTGCGCGTTTCTTCAAATGAATCACTTCTCCTTTAGTAGATGAATGGAATCAATCGTTTTCGTTTCGCAGCCCATACCGTATAGGCAGGTCCAAAACCTTTCGTTAACATCGCTTCCTCGATTCGAATCCGGTAGAGCAAGAAAATGAACATCAGAAGTCCAGAGAGAATGAAAAGTCCGAACTGACCGGTGAACAGGGGGAAGCTCATCGTAATCAACAACAATCCACTATATAACGGGTGACGTAAAAAGCGATAGGGACCGCTACTGACGAGCTGATCACCAGACGCCACGATGACATGGCGAGTGAACTGTTGCTTTAAGTGGAGAATTCCCCATAGACGTAAGGAAACACCACACCATAACAAAATGCATGAAGAGATGCGCATGACAGAAGAAACGGTTTCATTCGCAAAGAGGAAAGCGCAGACGATCGTTCCGCTTAGGACAAGGAAAATCAAATAAAAACTAACTTGTTCTGCTGCGCCTGACTTAGACTCGGAGCGATTCTGGAAACGAATCATCTCACCAATCCAGCAGATACTACCAATACTGAAAATCCATTCCCAAAGTGACACGTACGCTACTCCTTTCTACATCAGAATCATGTTTCGAAAACGCATACATCATTATTTACCCATTGTAATTCGTCCTTAAGCTACATTTAGAAAACTTCAGAAATACTTCATTTTCATGACAAGCATTCCGAAAGAACCCTGTTTGAAAAAAAGAATGGTATTCTAATCTAAAATATGGATGCAGATTAGAACATGCATAAAGGAGATAAATGATTCATGAAATACATCACGACACTCATCACGACGTTGACATTAACAGCGGTCTGTACATCAGTGTATATACCAACGGTCGAAGCATCGACTTCTACTTATCGACAAGCAAAGACATCCCTTCATTTGCGTAAAGGAGCATCGATTGATCAACCGAGTCTTGCCGTCATTCCGACGGGGATCTATGTGACGGAACTGTCGAAAGTCGGTACGTGGTCAAAAGTACAATATGGTACGAAGATTGGGTATGCGAGTACGAAGTATCTACTGACGGATGAACAAATCGGTGGAAAACGGATTGGTAAGACCCTCATCGCGAATAAGAACTTAGCGCTCCGCTCGACGTACGCTCCTGGTGAGAATCAACAAGCAAGAGCAGCGTTTGAGAAAATGCGTATAGCGGCTAAAAAAGAAGGAATTACGCTCGTTGCATTTAGTACATATCGCTCTTATGCCTATCAAAAAACGTTATTTGATAAATATGTTGCGCGTGATGGATATGAGAAGGCGAGTACGTATAGTGCGGAACCTGGAAAAAGTGAACACCAGACTGGTCTTGCGTTTGATATCGGAGGCGCTGATTCAACAAAATACGCCACGTTTAGCTTTTCAAAAACAAAAGAGGCAAAATGGTTGTTTGCGAATGCTCACCGCTATGGCTTCCATCTCCGCTATCCATCGGGCAAAGAATCTTGGACGGGTTATACGTATGAGAGCTGGCACTATCGGTATGTCGGAGCAACGCTTGCCGCTCGCCTAAAAGTCAGTGGACTAACAATGGAAGAGTATTTCCATCTCGCACCATGGAAACCAGTAAAGGTTTCGACTTCTTAAAAATATGGTAAATAGAGGATGTTGACTTAGTCGGTTATTCGTCTCAGGTGAAAGAGGTGGAACGAATGGCAAAAAAGATGCGAAACATCACATCATGACGTTTACGTTCGAAGAAGAAGCGACATCCTATCAAGTGTTCAGTGAATTGAAAAAGTATCATGCGCGAGGTCAAGTCGATTTCGAACAGATTGCTGTCATCAAGCGAAATGAAAATGGTGCTTTTTCGTTTGAAGATGCTGTAGACCTAAGTGGATCGAATCGAGCCGTCAAAGGTTCATTGATCGGAATGGCCGTTGGTATCTTAGGTGGACCGTTCGGCATCTTGCTTGGTTCGATGACGGGTATGCTGATCGGTGGATCGAAAGACATGAAGGAAAATCAAGAAATCCAAGAGACATTCAAACGGACACTCGGTGTCATTCCACCTGGACAAACAGGAATCATCGCGATTGGTGAAGAGTTTGAACCATCCGTCCTCGATGGATTAGTGGCGCAACATGATGGTACTTTGGAACGAACGGATGAACAGTTAGAGTCGTAAGGTCTTATAGAATGAAAAGGAGCCTATCGCTTTGATCGCGATAGGCTCCTTTCATGTTCATTTACTTAGTCGTACGTTCTTTTTTTGCTTTTTTAAAGAAGAACAATTCATAGACGACAGGAACGATGATAAGTGTTAACAACGTAGAGGTCGTTAATCCACCAATGACCGTCAAGGCAAGACCTTTTGAGATCAATGTTCCGGAAGAAGTCGTTAATGTGAGTGGTACCAATGCCATGATTGTTGCAAATGCGGTCATCAGGATTGGACGTAATCGCGTTTTACCAGCTTCAATCAATGATTCGCGAATCGGCATACCGCGTCCGACGTTTTGACCGATGCGGTCGACGAGAACGATTGCGTTCGTGGTGACGATTCCGATCAACATCAGGAAGCCGATCATGACACTAACAGACAATGGTTCATTCGCAAGGAAAAGTGTGACGAGTGAACCAATCGGAACAAAGATCAGAGATGACAAGATGATGAACGGAATCCGAGCTTTTCCGAACGTAATCAACATTGTCAGGTACACAAGTCCGATCGCAACGACGATTGCGATTCCGAGTGATTGGAAGATTTCGACCGTATCATCATTTCCACCACCACTTGTCAGTGAGACACCGTCTGGTAAATCGATTTTTTCGACGTCAGCTTTTACAGCGTTCGAAACGTTTTGAACGTCGTCTCCTTTAACCTGTCCAGATACGCGAGCATATACTTTTCCATCGAGCTTCTGAATCGATGTGAATGTCTCGACTTCATTGACGTTCGCGACATCTTTCAAAGCGACAGGACCGTTTGCTGAGAAGAGTTGGACATCTTCGAGATCTTCTTTCGAGACGAGACCTTCTTCATAAGATAATTGTACGTCTTGATCCTTATTGTCGAGATTGAGTGTTCCAACCGTGACAGGCTTCGTTTGATCGTTGACGGTACCAAGAATCTGGAAACCAGATAGTCCGCGATCACTTGCTTTCTCAGGATCGATTTCTACGAGATACTGCTTTTGTTTTTCGCTGAAGTTGTTCGTGATATATTTCAAATCATTATTTTTCGACATGTTATCCTCGACGAGTTTTGCCGCCTCTTGAAGAGCTTCGAGGTCGTTCGAGAACAAGTCGACATCGACGTTGTTATTCGATGGAGGACCACCTGTTGATAGTTCAGCCACACTGATTTTAACATCGACGTTTTCATCTTGAGCGATGTCTTCCATCTGTGTCTCAAGTGATTTGATCGTTTTCTCGACGTTTACGCCGTCTTTTAGATTCAAGAAATAACTTGCTTTATTATCGAGACGTAAGCCTGTCGTGAAGTCACGCGCTCCAACAGAAGTCGTCACGTCAGCAATGGCTTGTTCTTTGTCGAACATTTTTTCCATCTCAAACGAAACGTCACTTGTTTTTTCAAGTGATGTAGCAGCAGGAAGTTCAAGCGATGCCGTCAAGGTCTTCGATGCTTCGTTCGGAATGAACGTAAAGCCGAGACGCGGTACGATCGCCAAAGAACCACCGAGAAGGACAAACGATACGACCAAGATGATTGCCTTGTGCGAGAGTGATTTTTCAATCAGCTTGCCATACCAACGTTGAAGAGCACCTTCTTTTTCTTCCGCTGGTACCTTCTTGAATGCAAACTTCGCGAGAATCGGTACGATCGTGATTGCCACAAGTAGTGAAGCAAGTAATGAGAAAATAATCGTCAAAGCGAACGGTAAGAAGAACTTACCAGTAATCCCACCGACAAATCCAATCGGTAGGAAGACGACGACGGTCGTCAGCGTCGATGACGTGATTGCTTTTAAAATCTCTTTTGTCGATTGTTCGATGATCTCATCCGTCATACCGGATTCGGATTTTCGGACGCGCCGGAAGATGTTCTCGATGACAACGATACTATCATCGACGACACGACCGACTGCAACAGCCATCCCACCAAGTGTCATGATGTTCAGGGAGATATCTTGCCAGTTCAAGAAGATCGCTGCGATGAGTAATGATAATGGAATCGAGACGATGGCGATGATCGTCGCACGGAGGTTCCGTAAGAATAAGAGTACAGCGAGTGATGCGAAGAGTGCACCCAGTAATCCTTCTTTGACGAGTGTCGCAACGGATTCCTCGATATCCTTCGCTGAATCAATCCCAATCGTATAGTCGACTTGATCATCATATTTATTGAGGATCTTCGTGACTTCATCTGCGATTTCGACCGTATTGGCATCTTGTTTTTTCGTGATTGCCATCGATAAGGAATCTTTTAAGTCGTAACGTGTTTTTTCACTTTGTTGCGAGACTGCTTCGATTTTTGCAATATCCTCTAGGCGAATCGGCTCTGCAGGTTCAGCCGTCTGATCTACAGCTGCTCCACCTGTTGTACTTGGTGGTCCTTGTGTTGCATCTTGTGGTGGACCGCCTGCAGATGACTGACCGTTATTTGCTGAACTAGCCGCACCTGCAGCAGGTGTCAATTGGAGATTTTTTAGTTTATCTAGATTTTCTAGTTTTTCTTCAACGCGAATCGGAATTTTCGAATCGTTTTCTGATAGCTGACCTGATGGGAACGAGACATACTTTCCATTAATTTGTTCCTTGATGCTTGAGAGCGAGAGACCCGCTTCCGTCGCTTTTTCCTTATCGACGGTGATTTGAACGAGATCATCCTTATAGCCACCAACCGACACGCTGTTGATGCCTGGAATCTTATTAAGTTCAGGTTCGATATCTTCCTTTAGAATTTTCTCGATGTCTTTACCATCCTTGCTAAAGAAGGAGATATTATAGATCGGGAACGATCCAAAGGACAGACGATTTAATTTCGTCGTTGCTTCCTCCGGTAGATTCGCATCTTGGATGGCAGCATCGATTTGTTGTTCCACCTTATCCATATCGGTATCGAACGGGAATTCGATGTTTAAGATACCGATACTTTCATAAGAAGAACTCGTTAGCTTGGTAGCCCCTTCAATTCCTTTAAGGGAAGTTTCAAGCTTTGAGACGACTTGTTTATCGACATCGTCAGGTGATGCACCAGGGTAAACCGCTTCGATTGAAATCTGAGGAAACTCGATTTCCGGGAACTGATCAACTTTTAATTGTGAGAAGGAATAGACGCCTCCTAAAATCAATAGGATTGCAATGATGAAGACAGCAACCGAGTTCTTCAAACTAAATCGGGTTAAGAAGTTCATATGAACGCTCCTTTCTTTTTATATGTGCTTATTTACATAGTAGAGGACACTCATAGAACCCGCAACTTTAAAACTGTTTTTATTTAAAAAGATCATTTTGAAAAAAGATAATTTTTTTTGTTAAAAAGGCTTTACACTTTTCGATATGCTGCTATAATAAAAACATACCCAGTAACAACACAGCATGATTCTGTAGCTCAGCTGGGAGAGCGCTACCTTGACAGGGTAGAGGTCGCTGGTTCGAGCCCAGTCAGAATCATACCGAAATCGTTCCTTTTCGAAGGAACGATTTTTTTGCGTTAAAAAAACTATTCCCGAAATCAATCAGGAATAGTTGGAAGGGTGGTAAAATGTTTTATTGAATTTCGAGATGAAGATCTCCGCGCTTCGTCCACCCTGCGACAGTCGTCAATCGATAGAAGACGAGCGTTAAGACACCAGGTAGAACGACACCAGTCAAGAAGAAGACAAGGAACGCTTGAGGACCTTGATTGACGAAGATATTGAGTGGGGCAATCATCGAATTGAGTCCAAGTCCTGCGAGTTCATACGGTACTTTCAAAGAGAGAAGAAGCGTCGCGACAGGAGCTGAAATCATCGCTGCGAGAAACGGTGCAACGACAAGACGTGGATTTTTAACGATATTCGGGAATTGTACTTTAGGTGTTACAAAGAATGAAGCAATCAAACCACCTGGATCCGTCTGACGATATGCCATCAACGTAAAGCCGACGAATTGAGCGGAACAGCCAATGAGTGCAGCGGCACTCGCTACAGGATCAAGTTGCAAAGCGATAGCGAGTGCAGCGGACGAAGCAGGAGACATCAATAAGACACTAAAGATGAGTGCAATAACAAGAGATGTAGCAATAGGAGAAGACTCGACTGAAGCTGTGATCATGGCACTGAATTTTGTAAGGAGTGGTGTCGTGACGGCAGCAGCACCGATTCCGGTCACACCGCCAGCAAGGACAGCGCTCATTGGGATGACCATCATGTCAAATTTCGTTTTTCCAGTCATGCGTTTTCCGACGTATACAGCGACAGCAGCCGCGAGTAATGCACTGATCGGCTGACCAGGTACAAGAACGAGTCCAGAAGCAGTCGATTGAAGGGCGGCACCACCGATCGTCGCTGCGATCATCGCGCTGAACAGCACAAGTGTGTTTCCTCCGAGCTGAAAGGCAATACCGGCACCAAGCGCGGGAGCGAGTAGTACTTTTGCGACACCACCAATCGTCAGTAACATTTGGATATGTAGAAGATTTCCGAGTGTCTCAATCAGAAGTCCGACACCAAGTGTTACAAGAACGGCATTTGCCATTCCAGCTGATACTTTTACCATTCGATCCATCGCATATTCTTTCAACGTTGTCATCCTCTCTCTATCTATCTCTATTTTTTGCCATGAAAAAAGCCTATCCGTTTTTGGGATAGGCGCCACTCATTCTGTGCGGGCGCCTCATTCGATGCATCGAAAGAAGGGCCCAAAAATCATTTCCGCTTCATCATCGGAAAAGTTTTCAGTCCCTCATGTATAGAATAATCAGTCGTCCGGCTTGGTTAAATGGCTGTTGCGTCGGAATCATTCGATCGTGCCCCTCTCTGTGAATTTTTCTAAGCCTAACATGCTCTTGGTCAATAATCAATATTTTCTGACAATTTATTTTTCCTGAAATCTGACAGGAATTCACGATATCATCGGGAAATCCTAATGTACCAACAATGGAGGCGTTTACATGAAAGTTATGCTTTTTACAGATATTCACGGCAATACATCAGCTTTGCGTGCTGTATTGTCCCATCTTGATCAACAAACAGATATCGATGCCGCTTATTGTCTCGGTGATCTTGTCGGTATTGGACCAGAGCATAATGAGGTCATCGATTTATTAAGACAACGGTCTGATATCCAGACGATTTCTGGAAATCATGATGAATGTGTCCTTGCTTTAATCCATGGGGAGACCTATCCCGATAGTTACCGACATGCTAAAGAGCACCATCAATGGATCGCGGATACGTTGACGCAAGAGAATCAAAAGTATTTGGAGCACTTACCACGTATCTTAAATGTTACGCATCAGGAACAAACGATGCACCTGACGCACTATGCTTACGCCGACCAGACGAAGAAGATTGGTGAAGAGCCATTAAAGCAAGCAGTGGATGGAACGAAAGAAAGCTTATCCGTCCTGTTTGCTGGAAGTGAGGCACGGATCATTGGTTTCGGTCATCATCATCCAGCGCAACAAGTCAAGACAGAGCAAACGCTCTTTATTAATCCAGGTGCACTTGGATGTCAGGAAACAGCTGTTGCTCCAGTAGCAATTATCGATTGGGAGAAGGACCAAGTCCGTTCAGAAATCCTGAAGATTTCATATGATGATCGACCATTTCTAGATGTGCTCAATACGACGGAAATGCCGGAACGTGAGTTGATGCGCCGCCTCTTCTTCGGTAGTAGGACATGAAAAAACCTTCATGAAATGTTCATGAAGGAATTCAATCAAGACGATAGTTTTGTCATGACCGAGATAAGACACACGACAATCAGTAACACGATACCAATGTTTCGTTTCAATGGATGGCGTGACCAGTAAAAGAATAGCGCAAGGACAGGGGCCACAAAAAAGGCAACGATGAGACTAATTAATGTTGCAAGAAATAATACAAATATCCAAAGTTTGCTCGTTATCCGGTATACCTGCCACATGTCGTAAAGCGACATGAGTGTATAAGCGAGCAACACAAAGATGATTCCGGTCGATAAACTCAAAGTAATCATCACTCCATTCTCTATTTAGTATAAAGGAGGGAGCGAGAATGATTATACGACTTGAAGTAAAAAACGTGACGAATCGATGAACGTACGATGATATGCTGTAACGAAAGAGGAAGGGGAAGGCACCTATGTCAAATATCTATCGTCGTTTTTTCTGTTTCCGGATATTTTGATCATGCTCGTATTACTGATTGCGATCAGTAGTTATGTCTTTGCTCAGCCATTTCATTGGTCGATTTTACTGTTCTTTTGTCTTGGACTGATCATCTTTAGTTTCAGTGAATACCTGACCCATCGCTTTTTGTTTCATTTACCACCACCTAAGAATGCGTTCGGACGAAAGCTGTTGAAGCGACTTCACTACGATCATCATGCGCATCCGAATGAACTGCATCTGTTGTTTTTGCCCGTCTGGTATTCCTTGCCGAATCTTAGTTTCTTTGCGGCTCTGACCTATCTTCTGACGCAATCGGTCGTCTCGACAGCCGCAGCTGCAAGTGGATTGATCGTCATGTTACTCGTTTACGAGTGGAAACATTACGTGGCACACGTTCCACTGAAACCGAGAACACGTTTTGGAAAATGGATGAAAAAGACGCATCTATTACATCATTTCAAAAATGAACACTATTGGTTTGGTGTATCCAATCCGGTGGGAGATTGGTTGTTTGGCACTTTGAAGGATGAAAAAACAGTTACTTCTAGTCAAACAGCACGAAATTTAGAAAAGAATCGAGAATATGAAAAACCGTCGATCAGCTGACCGGCGGTTTTTCAATTCACAAAATGCGTAGCATGGCACGACGAATCGTATCTAATTCTAAAGGTCGAGCAATCAATGGCCATTCGGCAATTAGCGCAATGTACGTCCGGAAAATCAGAAAGGCTGTGACATCGACTGGTACATCACGATCATCTTGTCCAAGGCGAGTCTCAAGTAGCGTTTTAAGATATTCGACGACATGTCGTTCGATACGTGTCCGTAGTTCCTGCATCTCTTGTAATTTTAAGTTGCGTGTTTCTTCGATGATTTGAAGAATGAACAAATGTTGTTGCTGATGATAGACGATGGCGTCGATCATTGCTTGTTTATTTTCTTCTACCGTCGCATGTTCGACGTAAGCGCGTTCTGCTTCTTCTTTCATTTCTTGCAGCACACGTGTTACGAGCGATTCGAACAGGTTGAGCTTACTTTCAAACAGTTGGTAGACAGTCGGTTTTCCGACGTGAGCGCGCCGGGCGACACGCTCAATCGTCGTACCTTTATAACCAAGTTCAGAAAAGCAAGCCATCGCTGAGTCTAGTATCAGTGTTTCTTTATCAGACTGTGTCATGTTGTTTTCGTCTCACTTTCGTTGAGAGTAGAATCCGTTTGGCTCCGAGCCCTCCAACGAAGCTGATGATCAACGCGACGACTAAGATAGTCGCAAGGACTTGACTGTTTGAGATGAGGGCGTCTGTCACACCAAGTCCAAGAGCTTCACGGAATCCGCCGACTGAATACGTCATTGGTAAGAACGTATGGATGGCTTGGAAGAAGCTTGGCGTCATCTCGACTGGGAACGTACCACCACTACCACCGATTTGAAGCAGAAGTAGTAGGAAGGCAAGGAATTGTCCGACGCGACCGAGTAGCATCGCGAGCGTGAACAGAATCGTAATGAACGTCATACCTGTTAAGGCAGCAAATCCGTAGAGCGCAGGAACACTCGCGACATCAGCATCGAGGACATAAACGATGGCTGTAGCCGCTGCGACACCTTGTAACGCTCCAATCGGTAAGATGAGTGATAATTTACCGACAAGGAAGCGCCATGTCAGACTTTCACCATGTTCCGGACGGATCTGATAGACAGACGAGAACATCAAGGCACCTGCGAATAAGGCGATACTAAGGATATAAGCTGATAAACCAGAACCGTAGTTGTTGACCGTCGAATAGTCATGTTCTTTTAAGACAACGGGTTCTGCTAGCATATTATCCCGCTCTTTCGTCGGCTTGACGGTTGCATCCTTAGCCCCTTTACTGAGCTCGTCCTTCAATGTTTTAGCCCCGTCTTCAAGTTTGGTATTGGCATCCGCGATTTTTGAAGCCCCATCGGTCGTTTTGCCGATTCCATCTGTAATCGTAGTTGAACCAGATGCCAATTGTCCTAACCCGCTAGTCAACGCGCTAGCCCCAGCTTGAAGTTGATGTGTGCCATCTGACAGTTGGTTCGCACCGTCAGCTAGTTGGGCGCCACCGGTTGCGGCTTTGTGCACACCGGCAGTGTACTGACCGAGTTTTTCATTGAATGTCTGTTGACCGCTTGCTAATTGTTGTGCGCCAGACTCAACTTGTTTCGCACCATCGACGAGCTTCAATTGTCCAGCGTTCAGTTGCGAGACAGCTGACTCGACTTGTTGACCCCCTGCAGCGAGTTGACCAATCTTCTTCGTCGCGTCCGTTGCTTGAGCAAGACTTTGATCAATCGCGCCTTCTTGGGCAGCAAGATTTTGGACATTTTCTTCTAATGAACTGATAGAGCCGAGCAATGTTTGTTTTTCTTCGTCTGATAACTGTTCAGAAGTAGAGATGACTTCTTTTAGTTGAGCGACGTTCGCCTCAAGAGCTTCGCGACGGGCGCGTAAGTCCTGTTTCGCCTTTTCAGCATCTTGATTGAGTTGTGTTAAAAAAGCGTTCGCAGCTTGTGCTTTTTCATCCAGTTGATTTAATCCGTCCGTCAATTGAGGGATTTTTTCGTTGAGCTGAGCCGTACCTGCAGCGAGTTGTTCTGCCCCTTGGCGTACCTGTGTGGAGCCACCGCTGAGTTTTGTTGCCCCGTCTTCTAGTTGCGCGGCACCTGCCTGTAATTTTCCGCCGTTTTCATCAAGTGTGTTCAACCCAGAAGATAACTCACCCGTTTTTTGAGCGAAGAGGGCAGTTTTTTCGTCGAGTGTCGTTGCCCCGTCACTGAGTTTTTTAGAACCTTGATTTGCTTCTCCGAGTTTTTCGGACAGTGTCAGACTGCCGTCTGCGAGCTTTCCAAGATTCGTTGCCAGTGTTTTGGCACCATCCGCTGTTTTATGGTTGCCATCTTCTAGTTTAGAAGAACCGTCCGATGCCTTTTCCATACCGTTTGCGATTTTCTTCAACGCACCGAAGATCGCACTACTGTATTGTTTCGTCACGGATTTTCGAATCTTTTCGTTTAATTGTTTTGCAGCCGTACTCGAAATTTGTGTCCCCGAGTAGTTTTTGGCTGGATTCAAGTAATACTCCAACTCAATCTTCTTCGGATGATCATCGAGTAGTGTTGTTGCATTTTTAGAGAAGTTCTTCGGGATGACGACCGTCATATAGATTTTACCGTCACGTAGTTCTTTTTCGGCTTTGTCCTTAGATAAGAACTGCCAATCAAAATCATCATTTTTTTTGAGTTTGTCAACGAATTGATCCCCGATGTCGACTTTCTCTCCTTTAAACTTCGTCGCCTTGTCTTCGTTGACGATAGCGACCTTGATATCTTCTGTTTGACCGTATGGGTCCCAGAATGCAGATAAGAAGATGGAGTTGTAAAGAAACGGTACGAGGATGAGGGCGAGAATGACGACAATCATCATCGGACTCTTCAATTTCTTCCATTCTGAGCGAAACATAAATACAAATCCCCTTTCTAAAACTCAAAACTAATTTAAGTTTTAGGTTTTGATGAAATTTACTTTACTCTCTTCCTTATAAAAAAGCAATCGATAATTCCAATTTCACATAAAAAAGACGACTCGAGGGGAGTCGTCTTTAAAAAATAATTAGGGAAGCAACAGTAACTTTCCTGTACTGCGTCGGCTTTCTAAAAAATCATGCGCTGCTTTTCCATCAGATAAAGCAAACGTTGTCGGGGAAGACAGAGTAAGGTGACCAGACAGAATCCAATCAAACAGCTCACCCGATCTACGGATGCGTTCTTCAGAAGACGTTAACACATTCCAAAGGTCGCCACCTGTTAATGTTTTAGATGTATCCATTAAAAAGCGGGGATCGACAGGTACGGGATCACCGCCTGCCATACCATAGAAGACGACAGTTCCATGAACTTTCGTTACATGAAAACTATCCATTAAGGTAGAACCAATGGATTCATAGACGACATCGACCCCTCTACCAGAAGTTTGCGCGAGCACGTGGTCAATCCAGTCCTCTGAGTACAAATAGACAGACTCACAGCCGGCAGTTTTTGCGATCTGTGCCTTGTTAGGGGAAGAAGTTAATCCAATCGGGGTTGCGCCAAGTAAACGAATAAGTTGTGTCAGTAATTGCCCCACGCCACCGGCAGCAGCATGAACTAAGACGGTGTCTCCTGGTTGGATACGATAACTATCGCGAGTCAAATAATGCGCCGTCAACCCTTGTAATAAGACGGATGCGGCTGTTTCATAAGTTATACCGTCAGGAAGGGGGATCAATTTATCGATAGGTGCTGCTACGTACTGAGCGTTCGCAAGCGGGACATCTGCAAACGCAACCCGTTGGCCTACGTGGAACGTCGAAACAGCTGTACCGACCGCTGTGATGATACCTGCCCCTTCGTAACCTAATATATAAGGAGGCTGACCTTCTAAATGATAGTTTCCTTTTCGACGATAGATATCTGCAAAATTCAGACCAATCGCTTTCATTTCAATCAGAACTTCATGTTCAGTGATTGTTGGTGTTGGCAGATCTTCGAACCGTAGTACATCGGACGTTCCGAATTCATGGAATGTTAATGCCTTCATTTCAACACATCCTTCTTCTAATTCTGCTTTTAGTATAAGACAGAACATCTGAAAATGATGGACAGATGCGTTACACTTAAAAAAAAGACGAAAGAAGGGACAGTATGAAACGTGTCTTAATGGGAGGAATTCGTTTTTATCAAAAAGTCATCTCTCCCATGAAACCAGCCACTTGTCGATTTTATCCAACGTGTTCCCATTACGGGATGGAGGCGATTGAACGTCATGGTGCAGTAAAAGGCAGTTATTTGACGACGCGTCGCCTGCTTCGTTGCCAACCATTTCATCCAGGAGGGCTTGACTTCGTCCCAGAACCTGATCAGTTTAGTTGGAAAGCACCGTTGCAACGGGAAAATCCACGTGAGAAGGTGGAAAAGACTGAGGAATGAGTCATATAGATGTTCATTGCTCATTCAATGAAGTGTGAGCAAAAAAAGGAAGTGTACTACCGAAACTTATCGGTAACACCCTTCCTTTTTTCGTTCTATTTATCAGCAATCATAGTTTCCCTGTCAAAAATTGTGCTTCGCCAAGACCAAAGCTCCAGTCTGCAACATCGTTTTCGACGATCGACACCATCAAATCAGTCGGTGCAAGTCCACAGTTTGCTTCTAATCGTTCTGCGAGCAATTGGTAGAGGCGTTGTTTCTTCTCTTCTGTCCGCGTTTTACTCGTCACACTGATGAGGACGATATCTTTACTTCGTTCAAAACCAAGTCCTGTATCCTGAATGACCATCTCATGCGCTTTGTGCGTGTGCACGATCTGATAGCGATCACGCTCCGGAACATCGAAGGCTTCGACCATCGCATCGTGTGCAGTGTCGAGTAATGTTTTTAACTCTTCTTCTGAACGTCCTTCAATGACGTCGAATCGTAATAACGGCATATGAAATCACTCCTTAACAAAAGTATGTAAAGTAGGGAAGAACCCTACTCTTTTTTTATTCGAAGAATGGTTTGTATTGACGACGATCATGCATGACAGACAACCATTGGACAGTAGAGAATTCTTCGAGTACCCACTCACCATTGAAGCGACCAAGTCCTGAATCTTTTTCACCACCGAATGGCATATGCGGCTCATCATTGACTGATTGGTCATTGATGTGAATCATACCAGTCTCGACTTCAAGTGCAAAAGCAGTCGCACGTTCGATAGAAGAACCGTGAACAGCGCCACTCAATCCGTATGGAAGCGAGTTTGCGATTTCGAGTGCCTCTTCATCTGTATCGAACGGGATGATAACAGCGACCGGTCCAAAGATTTCATTTTTAGCAAGCGGCATATCGTTCGTAACACCAGTGACGACAGTTGGTGCGATGACATTATCTTTTGCTTCTCCACCGACCCGAACGGTTGCACCCGCAGCTTTTGTTTTCTCGAGATCTTCAAGAATCCGTTCAACTTGTGATTGGTTGATGAGCGGTCCGACCTGTGTCCGATCGTGTGATGGATCACCGTATTGTAGCTCTTTTACACGAGCAACATATTTCTCGACGAATTCATCATGAATCGAAGAAGCGACGAGGATCCGGTTCGTTGACATACAAATCTGACCTTGGTGATAGAACTTGCTGTAGACAGCAGATTCGACCGCACGATCGAGATCAGCATCATCCAGTACGACGAAGACGTTGTTTCCGCCAAGCTCAAGCGCTGTTTTCTTCAGGTGTTTACCAGCAAGTTCACCGATATGGCGACCGACTTCAGTTGATCCTGTGAATGAAATCAAGCGTGGTACAGGATGTTCGACAATAGCGTCGCCGATTTCTGATCCGCGACCGACGATGACATTTAAGACACCCTTAGGTAATCCGGCTTTTTCGAACAGGCTTGCAAAAATCAAACCGCCTGAGACAGGTGTGTCCGTAGCCGGTTTAACAACGACTGCGTTCCCAATTGCGATAGCAGTAGCGATCGAACGTACAGCTAAGTGGAACGGGAAGTTCCATGGACTGATGACGCCGATGACGCCAAGTGCTTTACGGTAGATTCGGTTTTCTTTACCTGGTACGACCGATGGACGAATTTCACCATGCATCCGTAGTGGGAATGTAGCAGCTTCCTTGACGATCAAAACTGAAGCGAGGAATTCACCTTCTGCTTTGATTCGTGTGCTTCCGGACTCCTTGATCAACCATTCGATGATCGTTTCTTTTTCTTCGTATAAGACTTTCAAGAAGTTTTCGATGAGACCTTGGCGTTTTAAGGCAGGCACTTTTGCCCAATCTTTTTGAGCAACTTGAGCCGCTTCATACGCATCATCTAAGTCCTGTTGGTTCGCGGCAGAGATCGTGAAGAGTTCTTCACCTGTGAATGGATTCGTGTTCGTCATGTTGCTGTCACTTGCGCCTGTGCGCCACTGACCGTCAATATAAATTTTCGTGAAATCTGTATGCAATGTAGCTTCGTTTTGTTGAGCCATATCATTTCATCTCCCATTCGTTTTCATAACAATTAAGTTATTCACGTTATGAAAAGAAGTAAAACACATCCGTGCACTTCGACCAAACATATTGCTCAAACTCATGCAAGAAACAGGGTTTTAAAGCGCTTCAAATCAGGAATTTAATCAATATAGTACTATAAAAAGGAGGAATTTTATTTTGAAGAGGCTGAAAGTCCTGTCACAAGAAATCAATTGGTGGTGGCCGTTATTATATGGTCTCATTGGTATCGGGTTGACGGGGATTGTAACGTGGTTAGATGTATATGTATCAGACTGGTTTCCGAAAGAGTGGCAAACGACACTCGGTTTAGCGCAGACGATCCATAGTTCAGTCTTTACCGGACTGCTCGCCATGATGACTTTTACATTCTCGACCATTCTTGTCGTATTGACGACATATTCCTCACAATTCTCACCACGGACACTGCCTAACTTCATCGAGAATCGACAGGTGCAACACATCTTCGGCATCTTCATTGGAGCAGTCAGTTACTCGATGACGATGCTCTTTTTCCTTCGTCCGGCTCTAAAAACGAGTGTCGTTGCTTCGGCAGTAGCCGTTCTCGTCGTGTTGCTGTCGATTGTGGCATTCGTTGCATTCATTCATATCGTCAGCCAGTCGATCCGCGTAACGACATTACTGGATCGACTACACGAAGAAGGGAACGAACTATTAAAACGACAAATCGATCATATTGAGACAGGAGAACATGTGATTTTAGTAGAACAGTCAAAACCTACTTATCCGATCCCGATTCAAGCATCTTGTACGGGATATGTCCAAGCAATTGACTATGAGGGAATCTCGAATGAAGAAGTTGTATATATTTCAACATGTATCGGATCGTTCGTGACGGAAGGTCAGGTAGTAGGGTGGTCAACCGGGAAAGGCATGGGAAAATACATGTTGATTGGACCAACGAAGTCATCGGAACAGGATTTTTCATTCGTCATCGAAAAACTAAGTGAAGTCGCATTACGCGCCATTTCACCCGGAATCAACGATCCGAATACGGCACGTCAGGCTATCCGGATCATCGGGGATTTGATGCGGTGTTATGCTGTTTTGCCAGACGGAGCATTGCTATCTGGTGAGCACCACCGGCATATAACAGAACGGATTACATTTCAGGAACTGCTGTATAAAACATTTTACCAATTAAGGCATTATGGAGAGGAAGACGTATCAGTTCTTGCAACGATGCTCGAATCGCTTGGAACGATGAAGCGGCAAGCTCTACCTGCTCACTATGAAACCATTCAACGATTCATCCCCTATATTTGTTCGGAAGTACGTTTTGAAAAAATGAACGACTGGGATCGTGATTTTTTACAAAAACAAATAGATCGAGTGTTGAATGAAACCTTTGTCTCATCTTCGACGTAATAATGGCAAGAGATTCAAAAAGGAAGGGAGGGATAGAAAGTGACCATTTTGTTATGGAGTCTGATCGTCGTGTGTTTTCTCGTCGCTTTTGCAGGCCTCGTATATCCGATCATCCCAAGTGCACCGATTTTAGTTGTGGGCTTCTTGATTTATGGATTTGGATTCGGGTTCTCTGAGTTATCGATTAGTTTTTGGGTGATTCAAGCGATTTTCATCATTCTCTTATTTACACTCGACTACCTCGTCAGTGCGTACACCGTCGATCGACGGGGAGGCTCACAAGCAGCTAAGATTGCAACGACAGTTGGATTGATTGCGGGACCATTTATTTTGCCAGGAATCGGATTATTAATTTTCCCGTTCGTCTTTGCCATCTTGACGGAAAAAATCATTAGTAAAAAGACATGGCAAACCTCGGTTTCAGTCGGGATTGGAACAGTCCTTGGTATCTTATCAAGTGCCTTGTTAAAGGGAATCGCGATGTTACTCATGATTGTAATCTTTATTCTCTATGTCGTCTGACGATTTGAAATGATGTCTTCAAGTACACATTTTATGAAAGTTCCGTTATAGTATGAATATGAAAAAGTAGGGAAGCTTTGAAAGTTTGAAGCTTCTTTTTGCTGTAAACCACCAGATGCCTCGGCATCTGGCTTTATATTAATGGAGGTGAATCCCCTTTCTTCGGGGAAACGATTGGACAGTACACACTCAATGGAGACATTCGATACGACGACGATCATCATTCGACTACTCGTCATTGCACTACTCATCGTCTTAACCGCTTTTTTTGTAGCTGCCGAATTTTCGGTCGTCAAAATGCGAATGTCTCGAATCGATCAGTTGATTACAGAAGGAAGTAAGACTGCGAAAGTGGCGAAGCGGCTACTTGAGAATTTGGATTATTATTTATCGGCCTGTCAACTCGGGATTACCGTGACAGCGCTTGGTCTCGGGTGGTTAGGAGAATCAACGGTAGGTGCGATTCTCGGTATGTTGTTCGAAGAAATTGATATTCCGAACTCCGTCTCGACGATCATTTCGTTTGTTCTTGCATTCTCGATTGTAACGTTTCTCCATGTCGTGCTCGGAGAACTTGCTCCAAAATCTTTGGCGATTCAAAAAACGGAAGCCATCACGATGCTACTCGCGCCACCACTTTATTGGTTCGGTAAAATCATGAAACCTTTCATCTGGACATTGAATGGATCAGCACGGATTATTCTTCGTTTGTTTGGTGTTGAGCCGGTAGGGCACGAAGAAGTTCATTCTGAAGAAGAGATTAAGATCATCATGACACAGAGTTATAAGAGTGGAGAGATCAACCAGACTGAGCTTTCCTACATGCAGAACATCTTCTCGTTCGATGAGCGGATCGCGAAAGACATCATGTTGCCGCGGACGGACTTAATCACGATCTCGAACGATGCATCGATGGAGGACATCATTCGCCTCGTTGAAGAGTATCAGTTCACACGTTACCCAGTAGCAGAAGAAGGAGATAAGGATAAAATCCTTGGCTTCATCAATGCGAAACAATTATTTACGGATCATATGGCTAACAAAGGAAAAGCGTTAAGCTATTACATTCATAACTTGCCAATTGTATCCGAGTATTCTCCGCTTCAAGATGCCATGCTGAAAATGCAGGTCGAACGGACACCGATGGCACTCGTCATCGATGAGTACGGTGGTACGGCTGGTGTCATCACGATGGAAGACATCTTGGAAGAAATCGTCGGAGAAATACGAGATGAATTCGATAAGGATGAGAAAGCTGACATCGAGCAGATTCACGAACGATTATACCGGATTTCAGGACGCGTCTTGATTGATGATTTAAATGAGCGCTTTAATCTAGGAATTGAAGAAGAAGACATCGATACGATTGGTGGCTGGGTCATGGCACAAGATACGGAAGTATCGAGCGGTCAAGAATTCCGTTATCAGGCGTACACGATCAAAGTCATGGAAGTTGATAATCATCAAGTGAAATCGATTTATCTTCAATTGCCGGATCAAGAAGAAGTTGCAACAGAAGAGATCGGGTAAGAAATAGAATTCAAAAGACGATGGACTTCGAGTTCATCGTCTTTTTTTGTCTACTAAAAAAATGAATCAGCTAAGGAGATAGACACCTCTTGTGTTTATCTCCCTCACTGACGGGTATTACTGTCTATGTGGCAAAAAAGCATTTTTTAATTCAACAGGAAAAGGGGTTTTCTATTATGTCAAACGTCATTCTTACTTCACGTGCATCTGCAGTCGGTGGTCGCGACGGGAAAGTCGCTTCAGATGATAATGTCATCAATCTCGATTTAGTCATGCCAGGAACAAAAGGCAAAGAAGACATTCCGACATCAAACCCGGAACAGTTATTCGCAGCAGGATATGCCGCTTGTTTTGATGGTGCCTATAATTTAATGGCGCGCCAAGCAAAAAAACGAGTCGAGACGCGGACGAATTCAGAAGTCAGCCTCTTACAGGATGAAGCGGATAACGGTGTGAAAATTGCAGCGAAACTCGTCGTCGAGGTCGTTGGTGTTTCGCAAGAAGAAGCCGAAGATTTACTAGAGAAGACACATAACTTCTGCCCGTACTCGAAAGCGACACGTGGCAACATTGATGTCGATCTTTCTGTTAAAGTCGTCGATTCATTATAATCGATGAATCATAAAAGGAGGGTTTTCCCATGGCACCGAAAGAAACCGATCGTCCAAATGAAAAATTGGAAGATGAACGGGATCGACTGTCTGAACAAGAACGGAAACTGACAGAGGAGCAACAAAAGGAAATCCTAAAAGGTAAAGACGAGATGCCAGATGATCCGGTCTCTCCTCGTGATCGTGGAGAAGATCAGATTTAAATTAAACAAATTGGGGGATGAATTACATGTCTAAAAAAGTAGCAGTTGTACTCGCCGATCATTTTGAAGATGTCGAATTCACTGGACCTGTTGATGCGTTAAAAGAAGCGGGGCACGAGATTACTGTCATTGGTGCCAAAAAAGGTGCGGAACTTGTTGGGAAGCAGGAAGAGGCAAAAGTAACCGTTGATCTCTCGATTGATGAGACTTCAGCGGCAGACTATGATGCACTCTTGATTCCAGGCGGATTTTCACCAGATCTATTACGGGAAGATGAGCGTTTTGTCTCATTCGTCGAAGAATTCGATATGTCGAAAAAACCGATTTTTTCGATCTGCCATGGACCACAATTGATGATTAATGCAAAAATCGTCAAAGGAAGAAAAATGACAGGTTATAAATCGATTCGGATTGATTTAGAGAATGCTGGTGTGGATTTCACAGATGAAGAAGTTGTCGTCGACGATAATTTCGTCTCAAGTCGTCAACCAGACGATATTCCTGCATTCAATCGGGAAATCGTTGCCAAACTCGGCTAATACCATGAAACGAAAAAATCAGCACTGCGCTATCGCAGTGCTGATTTTTTTATGGGTTCTCTGGATAATCACAGAGTTCCGTAATGACGCCGTGTGAATGCCGGGGATTCATATAAATCAGTCGTCGTCCGAATGGCGTCGTTCGATACGTATCTTCTAAAAATGTTAACCCTTGTTGTTTTGCTTCTTCAATCGCTTGATCTAAATTCTCTACGCGATAAGCAATGTGATGGACACCTTTCCCGCGTTGTTTTAAAAAACGAGCAATCGGACTATCCGGACTTGTTGGCGTCAACAACTCGATGTGCGCATCATCGAATTCGATGACCGCAATATTGGAAGCGACACCAGGCGCAGGATTCGAGTACTCTTTTGTTAAAGTTCCTCCAAGTACTTTTGTATAAAATGAAATGGCTTCCTGCATGTCGCGAACAGCAATTCCAGTGTGGTCTAATTTCATATGATATCCTCCTTCTATTCGCTTCAGTTTCCCAAAAACACTTCAAAGTTGCAACGATGAGTTACCTTCCAAATGTTTCTATTACATAGAAGAAGAAAGATTTATTTAAAATGAAATATCACTGAAATATTATGGAAGAGGAATGAATGCTATAATCAAAAACGTTCTTATAAAAAAGAAAAACTATTACAGAATTTAAATTTAACTTAAATACTCTACGATAAATCATAAAACATACACTACAGAAAACGAGGGAATACTACATGAAAAAAACGTTCGCGTCGCTCATCGTTTCCGCACTGGTTCTTTCATCAGCACCTCATTTTGCAGCAGCTGACGATTTAAGTGAACAGAAAGCCAAAAACGAACAACAACAACAAGACAATGCTAAAAAGCAAAAAAACTTAGAGTCTTCTGTTAATCAAGAAGGTCAAAAAATCTCTAAAACACAACAAGAAGTCAATCGACTAGACGAAGCTTTGAACGAAAAAATCTTTGCTGTCGAAACAAAAGATCGTCAAATCAAAGCAACGGAACGTGAAATCGTTGAACTTGGAAAAGAAATCGAGAAATATAAAGCGAAACTAAAACGCCAAGAAAAATTACTTGGTGATCGTCTTCGTGTCATGCAAGAGAATGATGGAAACTCAATTAAATGGGAAGAAGTCATCTTTGGCTCTAAAAATGTTGGTGACCTCGTAAGCCGTGTCATGGCAGGGAAATCCATTTCAAAACAAGATGATAAAATGATCACGGATTATCAAAATACGCAAAAGCAATTAGCAGATGCGCAACAAAAAGTAAAAGAAAAGAAAGCACAGTTGGTCGTTGAGAAACAAGAATTAAAACGTCAACAAGCAGATCTTGAATCGCAATTAAAAGAGCGGAACAAACGCTTAAAAGAACTTCGTAAGAAAAAAGAAAAGTTCGAAACACAGTTGATGGATGCAAAAGAAGTCCAGCAAATTCTAATTGCGCAAGAAAAAGCGATTGCTGCTGAAAAAGCAGCGCGTGAACGTGAAGCTCGAATTGAAAAAGAACGTCAAGCTCAAGCGGCACGTGAAGCGAAAGCACGCGCAGAAGCTGAAGCAGCACAAAAAGCAGCAGAAGAGCAAGCCGCTAAAGAAGCAGCAGCTCAGCAAGCAGCACAAGAGAAAGCAGCACAATCGGCAAAACCTTCTGGTTCGACGAAGCAATCGGCACCAAAACCATCTACACCAGCACCAGCTGCGCCTGCTCCAGCACCAGCTGCACCAAAACCAGCACCATCATCAGGTGGTCTATTCATTCATCCAACTGCCGGAACTGTTACACAAGGGTATGGTTCTGCAGGTGGAGAGAACGGATATACGTTCCATAACGGAATTGACTTTGGTGGTCCAGTCGGTACGCCGATCGTGGCAGCTGCAACAGGTACAGTCATTACAGCATCAGGTGGCGGACCTTACGGAAATCATGTCATGATCGCTCACCAATTGAACGGGAAGACATATACGACAGTATATGCTCACATGAGTTCACTCAATGTTCATGCTGGTCAACGTGTCAGCCAAGGTCAACAAATTGGCGCGCTAGGTAGTACAGGAAATTCAACAGGACCACACCTACACTTCGAAATCCATGTCGGTGGGTATAGCTATAGTGCAACTGGTCCAGCTAACTCAGTCAATCCATTATCAATGCTTTAATCGTAAAAGAATCGTTGCATATGCAACGGTTCTTTTTTTTGTCATTTTCAAAAACAAATCATATATTACAAAAAACCGTTTTCATTTGAAATGTAAATGAAATTTTTTTGAAACGATTACGGTGCTATAATCTATTTCAGATATGAGAGAAACTTGAATACTATAATAAAATATGAAAAAACATAAGTGAGGAAAACGATATATGCTAAAAAAACTAATTTCTACCATTGTTTTAGGAGCATTACTTATAACAGGAACACAACCGATTGCAGCAGCGACAATTAAAGAAAAAAAGGCTGAGAATGCCGCTGAACAACGTAAACTTGAAAAAGCAATCAAAAAACAAGAAGCTAAAATCTCAAAAGAGCAACGTCAAATCAATCAAATTGACGCAGCAATCAATGAAAAGATTTTCCAAGTCTCCGAAAAAAATAAACAAATTGAACAGTTGAACGTTCGAATCGATGAGTTAAAGGCAGACATCGTCCGTTACGAAGAAATGTTACAGAAACAGGAAGAACTACTCGGTGATCGTTTGCGTGTTTTCCAAGAAAACGATGGAAACTCGATTAAATGGGAAGAAGTCATTTTCGGATCGAAAGATTTAGGTGATTTATTTAGCCGTGTCATGGCGGGGAAAAAAATCGCTGAGCAAGACGATAAAATGATTTCGGATTACATCGCTACGCAACAAAAATTAGCAGAAGCAAAACAAGCGCTCGTTGAGAAAAAAGCGGAGCAAATGCAGGAAAAGAAAGTATTGATTGAACAAAAGAAAGCGTTAAAGCTTCAAATGAAAGAACGTAGTGCTACGCTGAAGAAATTACGAAAAGGGAAGACGAAGTTCACGACAGAACTGTTAGACGCAAAAGAACTTCAAGCGACTCTCGAAGCGCAAGAACGTGCAATTGCGGCAGCAAAGGCAGCCGCTAAAGCAGCGGCTGAAAAAGCAGCAGCGGAGAAAGCAGCAGCTGAAAAAGCCGCTAAAGCGAATGCTCAAGCAGCAAAACAAACAGGTAAAAGTTCGGAATCAACTGGTTCCGTTGCCCCGCCCGTTGTTTCGAGTGGAGGAAAATTCGTTCGACCGTCTTCTGGTGGAGTGTCACAAGGATTCGGACCAGCAAGTGGTGCGAATGGTTACACGTTCCACAACGGTGTTGATTTCAGTGGTTCGGTCGGGTCTCCAATCGTCGCGGCAGCAGCTGGAACGGTCATCACAGCATCAGGTGGTGGACCTTACGGCAATCATGTCATGATCTCTCACTTCCTAGATGGACAAGTGTACACGACCGTCTACGCACATATGAGTTCATTATCGGTTCGTGCAGGGCAAACGGTCTCTCAAGGTCAGCAAGTCGGGACACTTGGTAGTACAGGAAATTCAACAGGACCACACTTACATTTCGAACTACATGTCGGAGGCTATCAATACAGTGCTTCTTCTCCTCTAAATGCAGTCAATCCATTGGCATATCTGTAATCAAAACGGGCTTCGGCTCGTTTTTTTTTCTTCTCTATGCTACAGTTAAGGCGAAACGAATACTTGAGCAACTAGGGGAGCTGGAGGAATCCGGCTGAGAGGAAAACCAATCTGTTTTCGACCCTATTACCTGAACTGGATAATACCAGCGTAGGAAAGTTGAGACGAACGGATACCGGAATGCGTGTATAACGCTTTCGTATAGCGTCGACTGCTTTTTTATAGCGGTCGGCGCTTTTTTGTTGGTCACGACTCCCTTACATTGCTCGATGGGAAGGTGAAAAGAACATGAAACATGTACTGACGATTGCGGGATCCGACTCCGGTGGTGGAGCTGGGATTCAAGCAGATTTAAAAACATTTTCGGCTTTAGGCGTTTATGGAATGAGCGTACTGACAGCCGTCACAGCGCAAAATACGTTGGGAGTTCAAGCGGTGGAAGAGTTATCCCCAGAAATCGTAGATGCCCAGTTAACGTCGATTTTTTCAGACATTCGTGTCGATGCGATCAAAATCGGAATGGTCTCGAATGCGCAGACGATTCGTGTCATTGCTACACATCTCCGTAAACAAACAGTCCCTATTATATTAGATCCCGTCATGGTCGCTAAAGGCGGTCATGCCCTATTGCGGACGGAAGCTGAACAAGCATTGATTTCAGAACTTTTACCACTTGCGACACTCGTCACACCGAATTTACCGGAAGCAGAGCGTTTAACAGGACGATCGGTCACCAATCTAGAGGAAATGCGACTGGCGATGCATCAATTGGCTACACAGACAGGTGCAGTATTGCTAAAAGGTGGACATCTCTCAGGAGCTGCGACGGATTTGTTGTTTGATGGGGAAGTGGAACACCGCTTCACATCGGAACGATTAGACAATCAACATACTCATGGTACTGGTTGTACCTTATCCGCAGCGATTGCAGCGCGGATGGCGCTTGGAGAAGAGTTACAAGATAGTGTACGACAGGCGAAAAACTATGTCACGGAGGCAATTCGTCATGGATTTGCTCTCGGACAAGGTATTGGACCGACACATCATTTTCATTCACTTTGGAGGGATACACATGTTTACGACCATTCTTGAACACAAACCACTCATTCACCATCTGACGAACACGGTTACGATCAACGACTGCGCAAACGTCACACTCGCTGTTGGAGCATCCCCCGTCATGGCAGAAGACATTCGTGAAGTAGAAGAGATGGTTAGACTCGCGCAAGCTCTTGTCTTAAACATTGGTACGATCGATGCAGACATGCAAGCAGCTCAACGACTCGCAGTCCGTGAAGCGGGACGTTTGAATGTCCCAATCGTTCTTGATCCCGTAGGAGCAGGAGCAACGACATTACGTACTGCTTTTTCCAAAGAACTCATTGATCTCGGGTGTACGGTCATTAAAGGAAATGCTTCTGAAATCAAGACGTTACTTGGGGAAGACGGACGAACTAAGGGAGTCGATGCTGCGGGAGATGCAATTATGGATCGAGAAAGTATTCGCGTATTCGCTCGCAAACACAAATCTGTCCTCGTCGTGACAGGTCCGAACGACTACATTACGGATGGAACGCGCGAAATGGAATTACATGTAGGAACACCGCGTCTAGGAGACATCACGGGTACGGGCTGTATGACGGCCTCCTTGATTGCGAGCTTCCTCGGTGCAGGATATACGGCATTTGAGGCGGCTGTCCACGGGACATTTGTCATGGGAAAAGCAGGGGAACAAGCAGCCTCCGCGCAAGGTCTTGGTGATTTTAAACGAGAGTTGTTCAATGCCATCAGCCTTATGACGGAGCAAGACCTGGTGGAGGTGACAGAACGTGTCAATTGATTACTCCATCTATGCAGTGACGGATCGTCGGTACCATCCTGGAGTCGCGATCGATACGGTCGTTGAGGAAGCCATTTTAGGTGGTGCAACAATCGTGCAATTACGGGAAAAAACAGCGCAAGGAAAGGAATTCTTTGATCAGGCAGTTCGGTTGAAAACACTCACGGATCGCTATGATGTTCCTTTAATCATCAATGATCGGATTGATATCGCGTTACTCACCGGAGCTGGTTTGCATATCGGACAAGAAGACATTCCTTTAACCGCAGCACGTCGCCTTTTACCAGATGCTGTGATTGGCGTATCAGTAGCAACCGTTGCACAAGCGATTGAAGCAGAACGAGACGGAGCCTCTTATTTAGGGGTGGGTTCTCTATTTGCGACTTTATCCAAAGCGGACGCTGATTCCATGTCGCACACGATGCTTCAGGCGATTCGGGAAGCCGTACGATTACCTCTAATCGGTATTGGTGGAATCACAGCAACGAATGTCTCCTCTCTGCCCATCCCGCTGGAAGGGTATGCCGTCATCTCAGAGATTTTCGCTAAAGAAGATCGACAACTCGCTGCGCAGCAAATGACAGATGCTGTGCGAGAATGGCATCAATCACTTCAGAACAGGGTATAATCCGTTCAGAGGTGATTGTATTGAAATGGCAGACGATCCGTTTTCGCGGCTATTGGATTCGATATCGGTTAGAACCACAAATCATTCGAGTCGATAATCAGGGGATCTACCATCTAGGAAAAGTCTTATTTCCGCGTCCTAATCGTGTTTCCTATGAAATGGCCCTTTTATTGAAAGAAAAGTATGAAAGACGCTACAAACGTCCGTTGTATATTAAAACGAGCTCGATTGCGACGGAAATTTGGGGTCATACTCATTTAGATATTTATTACCGGGCACTTCTTCGTCTACCGATTCCGACGCGACTTCGTCAACGTTATACGAACCGATTAGAAAGCACGAAAATCATTGATATCGGCGTACGCGCTGTCGACCAAAATCGAATTGTCTGGGATATCGGAGATTACGTAGGAGGATGGTTCGTGTTTTGGCTCATTCGCAGACGAATGCGCTGAACTTGCAATGTCCCGTTTCTCGTGGTGCAATATAGGTAGAAACGAGGTGACAGACATGGACATTCCCCGTTGTGAAACGATTGCGATTGACGAACAGCGTGCGTCTGAAATCGGACGAATCGTGGATACGATTCCGACGCTTGAAATCGGAAAGCTATTTAAGATTCTTTCGGATGCGACACGACTGCGAATCGTTTATGCGTTGACGATCGAAGAAGAACTATGCGTTTGTGATGTCTCAGCCTCTGTCGACTGTTCGATCGCGACAGCGTCGCATCATCTTCGGTCTTTGTTGAAACAAGGACTCGTCAAGTTCCGAAAAGAAGGAAAAGTCGTCTATTATTCCTTAGATGATCATCATGTATCATCGCTTGTGCATATGGTGATGGAACATGTACAAGAGGGAAAAGCAATGCCTGAATAAATCTTTAGAATAAACGAAAAGCGCAGCCGAAGCTGCGCTTTTCGTTTATTCTAAAGACGATTGTTCTGATCCCTTAGGAGCGAAGCGGTGGAAGAAAAAGACCGTGGCACTAATTAATAAAAAGGACAGGATGGAGAGAGCAAGACACATCCATTTATATGTAGCGATTAAAGAATCTGATTGTTGTAATTTGGCTTGAAGCGTTTTATACAAATCATCTTTCACACGGGATAAGTCTTCGAGAATCGTTTGAGTCGTCTGAGTCGACTGTCTAGCAAGACGTTTTGCGGCTGTTGGACTTTGACGTTCATAGACAACAAACACGCGTTCAATCTCGGACTCCCAGACATTGTTGCGGCGAAGGAGATCTTTAATCGTCCCTGGGGTAGTCGACGATTGGTTCAGACTATTGCGCAAATCATGAATTTTAGACGTTGAAAAGTAATATTGTTCGATATAACGATTATCTTCATACAATAAGAGACCACGAACCGCATTGGCACGATCTCGATTGTGTTCGACCAACTGATCTACCTGATTGATTAAAGGTATATTATGATCCTTCATTTGCTCGGTCATCGTTGCAATCGTCCGATAACCGGATAACGCATAGATGATCGGGATAGAGGCGAATAAGCTGACCAAGAAAATCAGCAGAATACGCTGACGCCAAAGAGAGTGCATGCAATCATTCCTTTAAATAAAAGACTTGTCATAAGCTTAACTACTATCGTAAAAAAAGTGAAGCCTGTCTATTTTTTGAATAGGGATAATGACTGAAAAAGTGAATAATACTAATAAAAAAGCAGGAAAGATGATGCAATACGAGAAGCTGTTTTAAGAAGATAAAAAAAGCACAGCTAAGCTGCGCTTGGTGTTAAAACGAATACGAATGTTCCTTGTAATTGCCGAAGACAGTGTGGATTTCCGAGAATGTAACGAATGCATTCGGTTCGACAGAAGAGACGATTTCTTGCAAACGGACGATTTCGTTATTTTGAACGACGACATAGACCATTTTTTTCGTTCGGTTGGAGTATCCCCCACGTGCATCAAGAATCGTGACGCCACGTCCGAGTTCTTTTGTGATGACTTCATTGATTTCATCTGCTTTCTCACAAATGATAATACATTGCTTAGAAGCAGAATAGAAACTGTAAACCGTCTGAAGGGCTTTGGCGCGAACAAAGCTCATGATGAGAGCGTACATAACATGTTTAAGATCAAAGACCCACCATACTAGGATGTAGATGACAAGATCTTGCATCAGAAATATACGAGGAAGTGGCCAGTTATGAAAACGAGCAAAGAAAAATTTTCCAAGAATATCAAGCCCTCCAGTTGAAGCACCACCGAAGAAGATCAATGCCATTGCGAGACCAGAAACTAGACCAGCAAAGATAGAAGCGACGAGCGGATCATTTAGAGATTCCGGAACGATTTGAGTCGGAATCCAGTCAATTAAAAAGGAAGAAGCAATGACGATAATTCCAGATAAGAACATGAATCGTTTGCGCAGGAAACGGAAACCTAAAAGGAAGAGGGGAATGTTTAAGAGCAATTGCGTTAATCCGATTGGCGTGTGGAAGAGCTCTTGAATAATGAGCGTGATCCCCATGATACCACCTGATCCGATATCATTTGGAGATAGTAGTAGGCTGATGTAAAGGGAATACAGCAACGTACCAATGATTAAGAAACTGATTTTTTCAACTCTCTTTTTCTGTGGGTGTGTTGTAGTCATGGCAATATGATGAGTGACCTCATGCTCCTCCTTCTGTGAGTATCTGCCTGCAAGAGTACGCTCATATGCATAAAATTTCAACCCTTCTTATGAAAAAAAGATGAAAAAGGGTACGTTTTTTTAGGAAGGTGATGAAAATGAAGAAAATGTTATGGATTCTTGGTTGTATCTGCTTAGGAATACTAGTTGGAATTCGTCTTTTTGAACAACCCAATGAAAAAAATCAATCATCCATTTGGCATGATGGTGATCTTGTAGCGAGACAAGTGGGGGCCTCGATGACGAATACGGTAGCGGTTCGTCAACTAGCCGAACAACTTCCGTTCTCATCAGAATTAAAACAGGTAGATGTTGAAGGAGAATCGTTACGTCTTGCCTATGAAGTGACAGGAAAAGAGCGACAAGCTTGGATCGGTACCGATACCGGGACACTACAAGTGAATCAGGATTTTTTAAAGGCTCGATTATCTAAAGTTCTGATGCATCATACGCTTGTTTTATTTTCAACGATTCCTGATTTAACTGACCTAGAAATTCACTACACGGATCCGTATTCAGGTGCAGATTTTACGATGGACCGGAAAACATTCGACGCCTATACTCCGACCGATATCGAACGAGCTACTTCGTCTTCTAGACGCTTTAATCGTGTCGTCATTGATGGCTATGTGCTTGATGAATCAAGACGAAATACTTTCTTTGAACGCTTCGCATCACGACTACGAATTCAAACTAATTAGTTGTATAAAGCAAGAAAAGGCATTTTTCACAATCTCGACACAATGATATCGTTTACATCTCGTTCTTTTATAAAAACGATAAAACAGGTCTATTCAATACTTGAACATCTTTTAAGATGGAAGTATGATAATAAATGAACAAACATTGTGAAGTGTTGAACAAAAGAAAGAGAGGTTTCTACGATGAACGAGGTAGAAGCATTAGAAGGATTACGGAATAAAGCAATCAAGTCGACGCGCATGCTACAAATGCGTCCTCTCGAGTACTTAGTTCGTGCCATGCTAGCGGGGATTTTCATTGGATTTGCAATTATTTTTACCTTAAAAGCAATTAACGGTCTATATATGGCGGAGTCACCTGTTGCGACACTTGTCGGTGGACTGACCTTCGGAGTGGCACTTGTCTTGATCGTTTACGGTGGGGCAGAGCTGTTTACAGGAAATACGATGTATTTCACGACGGCGACGATGCGCGGCTATACGACGAAGATGGATACGATGAAGGTCTGGTTAATCTGTCTAATCGGAAATGGACTTGGAGGATTAGCGTTTGCGCTACTCTTTTCCCAAACAGGAATCATACAAGAGCTTGGTATGAACAATTGGTTGTTTGCGGTATCGGAAACGAAAATTCATCATACGACGTGGGAAATCTTCACGCGGGCAATCTTCTGTAACTGGATGGTCTGTTTAGCGATTTTCATTCCAAAGAATATGAAGAATGAGTTGGCACAAATCATGATGATGATGGTACTTGTTGCAGTATTCTTTGCTTCTGGATTTGATCACGTCATCGCCAATATGGCATTGTTCTCCATTGCGTTAGTCGTACCACATCCGGATACGATCACATTTGCCGGAGCGATGCATAACCTGTTGCCAGCTTTAGCCGGTAACATCATTGGTGGAGCAGTCTTCATGGGAATGATTTATACGTGGCTGAATAAAGAAAAATTAGAAGTAGATGAATCACGTCAATCCACGACACCTGTTCATATTGCTTCGAAACAAAATGCATAATCAAAAAGCAGCTGTCGCGACAGCTGCTTTTTTCATTCATTCCATATGTTGAAAGCGATCGACGTCTGCAGCCAGTTCTTCGTAAATCGTCTCGACGATTTGTGCATCATCGAAGAGCCCGAGGACGTTATCGTCCGGTAAGGCGTCAACAGGATACGTGAAGTACAGAACGGCCGTCAACAACAATTGTTCCTGTTCCGCATGCATTTCAAATTTTTTCTGATAGAGAGCACGAAGCATTTCAAGCAGTTGTTTTAATTGAAAATAAAGGACGAGTTCTGCCTCGCGTTCGATGTCCGAGCTTTCTGTAGACGCGATATCTTGCGTCAAGTGCGCAAGTCCGACTTCTGCTCGAACTAACAATTCTTGTTGTGCTTTTTCATCCCCAACGAGGTCGAGTGCCTGTCGGTGAAAATACGTATAAGCCGATTTAAAATCTCCGGGTGTAAATTCCATGGTGATGCCTCCTTCTATTCTCCTTCTAGTTTCGCCTTATTTCTTGCAAAATTGCAACTATTTCGTGAAAATAAAGATACAAGAAAGGGGATTACATAATGCCGACACAAGCAGAATTACAACAATACGCGTCTTTAGCCGTGCGTACTGGAATTAATCTACAACCAGGACAACAACTCGAGGTGCGTGCAGGAATCGAAAATTTGCCGCTCGTTCGTGAAATCACGCGTGTTGCCTACGAAGTAGGAGCTACGCAAGTATACGTACAATGGTCAGATGATGAGATGACGAAAATCCGTTATTTCGATGCACCGGAAGAGTCGTTTGATACGTTCCCGGATTGGTTAAAAGCACGTTACGACCAACTGGCAGAGGAAAAGACAGCGTTCTTATCGGTCGTCAGTGAAGATCCAGATTTATTGAATGGCGTTGATTCAAGTCGAATCGCACGTGCGAATAAAGCAGCCGGTGTCGCTCTCGCTAATTGGCGGAAGTTCGTCATGAGTGACAATGTCAGCTGGTGTGTCGTAGCAGCACCTTCTGAAAGCTGGGCGAAGAAAGTATTCCCTGATTCAAGTGAGCCAGTTGAAGAGCTCTGGTCAGCTATTTTAAAAGCAACACGTGCCGATCAAGCGGATCCGGTCGCTGCATGGGCGGATCACGATCAAAATCTGCGTTCAAAAGCAAAATTCCTGACAGAGAAGAAATACAAAACATTGCACTACACAGCCCCAGGAACAGAATTATCAATCGAATTACCAGAACGTCACGTTTGGTTAGGTGGCGGTGGTCCGAATGCAGATGGTGTTGATTTCATCGCGAATCTGCCGACAGAAGAAGTGTTCACGTTACCGAAAAAGACAGGCGTCAACGGGCATGTCTCGAGCACAAAACCACTTAGCTATAGTGGGAACTTGATTGATGAGTTCACACTCTGGTTCGAGAACGGAAAAATCGTTAAAGCGGAAGCAAAACAGGGTCAAGAAGCATTAGATGACTTGATTTCACTTGATGAAGGTGCACGTTATCTCGGAGAAGTTGCGCTCGTACCACACCGTTCGCCGATTTCTGACTCGGGTATCCTATTCTATAATACATTGTTCGATGAAAATGCTTCATGCCACTTAGCGATTGGTCGTGCGTACTCGACATGTCTCGAAAATGGTCCAAGCCTTTCAGCAGAAGAACTAGAAGCACAGGGTGCAAACGACTCGATGACGCATGTCGACTTCATGATTGGATCCGCGGATCTATCGATTGAAGGAGAACTTGCAGACGGAACGCGTGAATCAGTCATGCGTGACGGAAACTGGTCGATCTAAACGAACAAAAAGGTGAGTCCGAATACGGGAGGCCACTGAAAAACCTCTAGATAAAGTGGTCTAAAACAGAAAAGGTGCTCCATCCACATATATTTTTGTGGATGGAGCACCTTTTCT
>NZ_JACSNE010000016.1:0-68226 GCF_018619035.1 Exiguobacterium sp. s168
AACGTGGCAGCAATGAGAATGCCAATGGTCTTCTCCGTGAGTTCTTCCCAAAGGGAACCAACTTCGGAATGATCAACAAGACAGAATTAGATCACGCACTTTCTAGAATCAACAATCGACCACGAAAGTGTTTGGATTGGAAAACTGCATACGAGGTCTTTTCCGAAGAAGTGTTGCGCTTAATTTGACAAACCGTCATGAGAAATAAAAAAAGAACCTAGTGTCGTATGACACTGGGTTCTACCTCATTTCTTATGCATCTTAAACTCTAGGAACAACTCATTATAATGCGCGAGCATTTTCTTTCCGAGGTTCTCGTAGACTTCAAGTGTATCGGTAACTTGTTTATCAGGATAGAATCGCTCATCGGTCCGAACCGACTCGTCGAGCAGTTTCAAGCCTTCTTTGTTTGGTGTCGAATAGCCGACGTAGTCCGCATTTTTCGCTGAAATATCAGGACGCAACATGAAGTTGATGAACTCGTGTGCCCCCTCGACGTTTTTCGCAGTCTTCGGAATGACGACATTATCGAACCAGACGTTTGATCCTTCTTTCGGAATGACGTAGTCGAGATTTTCGTTTTCGCTCATGATCTCGTTTGCATCACCCGACCAGACGACACCGAGACCTGCTTCTTCGTTCGCGAGCAATAACTTGATCTCGTCCCCGACGATTGCCTTGACGTTTGGTGTTAGGCGCATCAAGTTCGCTTTTGCTTCCTGTAGTTTCGACTCATCCGTTTCATTCAACGAATAACCGAGACTGTTCAAGCTCATCCCCATGACTTCACGGGCACCGTCAGCGAGTAGAATCTGATTCTTCAGCTTCGGATCCCAAAGATCCTTCCAGCTCGTCGGTTTCTTCCCATCAATCAAGTCTTTATTGTAGACGATACCGACCGTTCCCCAGAAATACGGAATCGAGTACTTGTTGTTCGGATCGAATGATAAATCTAAAAAGCGAGAATCGATGTTCTTGAGATTCGGAATTTTTTGATGATCGATCGGAACGACGAGCTTCTCATCGATCATCTTCGCAATCGCATAGTCGGACGGAACAGCGATATCGTACGTCGTTCCTCCCTGCTCGATTTTCGTCAGCATCGCTTCGTTTGAATCGAACGTTTGATAGACGACTTTGATGCCGCTCTCTTTTTCAAACTGTTTAATCAATGCTGGATCGATATAATCGCCCCAGTTGTAGATGTTCAGGACATTTTTACCCGAATACCCTTGTGTCTCATTCAACTGATTCAAGGTGAATAAAATGACACCTGAAATCAAGAAAATCGCGGCGAATAATTGAATCAATTTTTTCAACGGTCATTTCACCTCCGGTCGCGAAAGCTTCGTAGCAGCTCGTTGGTTCAAGAAGTAGTAGCTGATGACGAGTAAGAACGTAAACAAGAAAATGACAGTCGATAAAGCATTGATCTTCATCGAAATCCCTTGACGGGCAAGTGAGTAGATTTCAACGGACAACGTCGTAAAGCCGTTTCCTGTCACGAAGAACGTCACCGCAAAATCATCCAGTGAGTACGTCAATGCCGTGAAGAATCCAGCAAAGATACCGGGTGTGATGTACGGCAAGATTACTTTCGTTAAGACATCCCAACGGCTTGCGCCTAAGTCACGCGCTGCATCAACGAGCGTCGGACTCATCTCCTGCAACTTCGGCAAGACGAGAATGACGACGATCGGTACCGAAAATGCGATGTGGGACAGTAAGACCGACGTAAAGCCGAGCTGAATGCCAAGTAACGTGAAGAAAATCAAGAACGATGCCCCGATGATGACATCCGGACTGACAATTAAGATACTGTTTAGCGTCAACAATGACGTCTCGACCCGTTTCTTACGGACGGCTTGAATCCCGATCGCTCCGAATACGCCAAGGATCGTCGAGATCGCAGCTGACAACAAGGCAATGACGAGTGTGTTCAAGACGATGATTAACAAGCGTGAATCTTGGAAGACTTCCTTGTACCAATCCCACGTGAACGAATCGAAGTTCGTCATATTGTCAGCGCTGTTGAACGAATAGAATGCCAAGTAGAATATCGGAGCATACAAAATGATGAAGACTCCGATCAGATAAAGATTTGCTAGTTTCAGACGTTTCATCAAGTCGTCGCTCCTTTCTTCCGTTTCGTACTCGTCAAGGCAAGGATGATCGCCATTGCGATGATGAGGAAGACGGCGATCGTCGCTCCCATGCCCCAGTTTTGTGTCACGAGAAACTGCTGTTCAATCGCTGTACCGAGCGTGATGACGCGGTTTCCGGCAATCAGACGCGTAATCATGAACAGCGATAATGCCGGAATGAAGACGAGCTGACAGCCTGACTTCACACCATCGAGCGTCAACGGGAAGACGACACGCCGGAACGTCGTGAAGTTCGACGCCCCAAGATCACGTGCAGCGAAGACGAGTGACGGGCTCAGTTTTTCAATCGCGTTGAAGATCGGCAGGATCATGAACGGAATGAAGATGTACACCGAGACGAAGACGAAACTGAAATCGGTAAAGAGAATCTGTTGTCGTCCAATCCCGATCGCTTCAAGCGTTTGGTTCGCAAGACCATACGTACTGAACAACCCGATGAAGGCATAAGCTTTCAACAACAAGTTGATCCACGTCGGTAAGATGATCAAAAGTAGCCACAGCTGTTTATGCTTCGTTTTCGTCAACAAGTAAGCGGTCGGATAACCGATCAAGAGCGAAAACACCGTAATTAAAAACGCATACCAGAACGAGCTGAGTGTCATCGTCAAATAGGTCGACGTAAAGAAGTTCCGGTAGTTCTCAAATGAGAAGTTGCCGTCCAAATCAAGGAATGAATAGTAGACGACGAGTACGATCGGTGCGATGACGAACAAGGCAATCCAGAATAGATACGGGATGAGATACCAGTTACGTGATTTTTGCATCATAACACCCCGTCGTAGGATTCCAGACGCTTATCGAATTCTTCTTCCGTCTCGTTCAGTCGCATGACGTGAATCGCTTCCGGATCAAATGTCAGTCCGATCTGCTCACCAACCGTCGCCTTTTTCGTACTGTGGACGAGCCATTCGTTACCGACTTCATCCATACAAGCGATTTCGTAGTGCACGCCACGGAAGAGTTGCGAATCGACGGTGACTTGTAGTTTCCCCTGGGTCACGTTCGTAATTTCGAGATCTTCCGGACGGATGACGATCTCGACCGGTTCGTTCAATTCAAGACCACGGTCGACACATTCGAATTCCTTTTCTGCGAACCAGACTCGGTAGTCTTCAACCATGCGCCCTGGAATGATATTCGACTCACCGATGAAGTCAGCGACGAAGCGGTTGATCGGTTCATCATAGATATCCGTCGGTGTGCCCGATTGTTGAATGACACCGTGATTGAGGACGAAGATTTCATCTGACATCGCCAGTGCTTCTTCTTGGTCGTGCGTGACGAAGATGAACGTGATGCCAAGACGACGTTGCAAGTCGCGGAGCTCATACTGCATCTCTGTCCGTAATTTCAAGTCGAGCGCTGATAATGGCTCATCGAGCAAGATGACTTCCGGCTCATTGACGATTGCCCGGGCAATCGCGACACGTTGCCGTTGTCCACCTGACATCTCGGTGATTTCTCGTTTCTCATAACCGGACAAGTTGACGAACTTCAATGCGTCCGTTACACGTTTTGCGATTTCTGCTTCTTTCACCTTCTTGATGCGAAGACCGAAGGCGATGTTTTCGAAGACGTTCAAGTGCGGGAAGAGTGCATAGTCTTGGAAAACAGTATTGACTTGACGTTTGTTCGCCGGTACATCGTTGATTCGTTTTCCGTTGAAGATGATGTCCCCTTCTGTTGCTTCCGAAAAGCCGGCAATCAGTCGTAAGATCGTCGTTTTCCCACAACCCGATGGTCCGAGTAACGTATAGAACTTCCCGCGTTCGATTTCAAAGCTGACTTGGTCGAGAACGGTCTGATCGTCGTATCGTTTCGTAACGTCCTTGAATTGAATGATCGTAGTATCTGCCAATCTAGTTCCTCCTTTATAAGTATGAGTCGGTCGCGGTCACGAGGACCTTTGCCTCTTGTGTTGACTCATTGCGTAATTGATGAATTTCTGAAGCCTTATAGTAAAGTGTCTCCCCTTGATTCGCCACAAAAGACTGATGACCAAGCGTCAGCGTGACGCTTCCTGCCAACACGTAGACGAATGTTTCAGCACCCGACGGTTCATATGTCTTGAAAGCTCCATCTGGTGCGAGTGTCAGCAAGACCGGTTCCATCTCTTTTTCATTCGATTCTGGAATGAGCCATGTGACATGATACCCTTGCTCCTCATCGGCATACGTCGTGACATCCTCTTCCCCATAGACGACTTTTTGATTGAGTGTGTCCTCATCAAAGAAATCCTTCGGGGAAATGCCAAGAACTTCGAGGAGATGAAACAGCGTCTCGATCGACGGTGAACTGATTTCCCGTTCGAGTTGCGAGATGTACCCTTTACTCAGGTCTGTTCTTTCCCCTAGTTCCTCTTGCGTCAATCCCTTTTGAAGACGGAGGTTCTTGATTTTTTGTCCGATTGAGTACAATCGACGTCCTCCTCTCATCGGCTTAGTTTAGTATAAGATGACTAAAAGTTTACTAATCACGTACCGATTATAGCGTATTTCATTATTTAATCAACTAAAACGTTCAATATTTTTTAATGTTCATTTGACAGCGAGAACGCTTACACCTACAATTAATATCAGGTACTAATTTAAGGAGGAACTTGTTATGCGGATCGCTTGGATCACTGATAGTACAACGATTTTACCGGATACGATTGCTCAGCGCGATGATCTTTCGGTTGTCCCTTTACTCGTCATGAAGGATGGAGAAAGTTTCGTCGATGGTGTCGATGTTGATGCAGAGACCGTCTATAGCTGGATTGATGCAAAACATAAGGTAACAACGAGCCAACCTTCAATCGGTAGTTTCACCGAGCACTATGAACGGTTGAAAGAGGATTACGACGTCGGCTTCGCTGTTCACTTATCGAGCGAACTGAGCGGAACGTACAACGCTTCCGTTCAAGGGGCAGAGATTGCTGGCTTTCGTCTGATTGCGATTGATTCCCGTTGCGGTATCTACCCAGCTGGTCAACTTCTAGCAGAAGCGATTGAACTCGTCGAAGCCGGGCACTCGATCGAATCCGTCGAACAGATCATTCTCGAGCGTCGTTTCGATCATCACATTGAATTCACGGTCGCGAACCTCGATCAATTACAAGCAGGCGGACGAATCTCTTCGACGAAGGCATTCGTCGGTAACTTGTTGCAACTTCGTCCGTTGTTCCACTTCGAAGAAGGAAAGATCGTTCCTTACCAAACCGTCCGGACGTTTAAAAAAGCGCATTCGAAGATTTTTGATCATCTTGTCGCAATCATTGAACGTAGACAGGTCACGGATATTTCACTATTCCACGCGACAGCGTATGACCTAGCACTCGAGTGGAAACAACGACTCGAATCGCAATATGATGTGCGTGTCCGCATCGATGACTTAACGCCGGTTCTCGGTTCGCATACAGGGAATCCAGCGATCGGAATGTCCTTTTTGAACCCGACGCGCCGACCGTGATGACTAATGAAAATGAATTTTGGGTAAACCTTCTTTAGAGAATAAAGGAGGTTTTTTGTTTGAAAAATAATAAATGGATTTGGCTCAACTGGGTCGGCTTTATCTTCACGATTGCCGTGAACGCCCTCGATGGTGGAAAGACAGGACGAATTTCTGATTCGATCATCACATTGTTCAAACCGGCTGGGTATGCATTCTCGATTTGGGGATTAATTTATGCGATTTTACTTGTCTGGTTGATTTTACAATCGATTCCGAAGTTCAAGGAACACGAACTGGCGAAGAAAATCGGACCGTGGTTCTTGATCAGCTGTTTGTTCAACGCAGGTTGGATCGTCTCCTTCACATTTGAACTGTTCGTTGTCTCCGTCGTCGTCATCGTTGGTCTCTTACTGTCATTGATCGTCATCTACTCAAAAATTGATCGTGAGACAAAAGGATTACGCTTCAAGCTACCGTTCTCGCTTTATCTCGGCTGGGTATCGGTCGCGACGATTGCTGACATCTTCCTGACGATCAACGCAGAGGGTGTGACATCTTGGCTTGGAATTGGAGATGCGGGCTGGACGATGATTATACTCGTCGTCGGAGTCGTCATCGCTCTTCTCTTCATGTTTGCGAACCGTGACCCGATTTATCCGCTCGTCTTCGTCTGGGCGTATATTGCGATCAACTTCGAGTCCGATGACGGTCTCGTCGATACGACGGTTCTCGGTAGTGTCGTCTTATTGTTAGCCGGTTATATCTTCCTTCTCGTCCGGATGCGCCGCCAAGTCAGCGTGAGCAAGTGACGTTCCTTTCTCATTCGAACGGCGTATACTAGAGAAAAGGAGTGAATGACCATGAACATCACATTTACACCATCTGCTCAGGAACGAATCAATCAATTACGCGGTGAAGTATCCGGTCAACTACATCTCTACTACGATACAGAAGGTTGCGGTTGCGGAAACTCCGGCATTTTCAGTATTCGTCTCGTCGATGAAGCGACATCGGAAGACATGACGATCGACTCGAATGTCGGACCCGTTCTCGTCAAACGGTGGTCGAGTCATTTCCTCGATCAAGACATGACGCTCGATTATAACGCGGAGAAAAAAGCGTTGATTCTTAAAAGTGATGGACAATATTTCAATACGAACGTGCTCGTTACGGATCAGACAGGCTGTGTCCTGACAGTTCGTTCATAAGCACAGACGAAAAAGGCAACTTCCGCGATGGAAGTTGCCTTTGTTTGTGTTCGAACAGACAGGTGCTGCGTTGAAAGCTGGATTGCCTGAGTATAGTCGAATGTACTGGATGTCTGTCTGCGTCGTGCACAAGCTGGTGAGAAAATCCAGCGCTTTGCGTCCCCCCAGACGTCGCATGCATCATCCTCGCATGCTTATCTAGTATACGAACGAAAGTCGTGTTTGGATTGCTTTATCCGACATTTAGAACGGTCTCTTCAATCGTCCGCTGATTCAGATCCTTCACATGCATCGGCTTACTGTAATAATAACCTTGTCCATAATCACAACCGAGACGTTTTAGGAAAAGATGCTGTTCGAGTGTCTCGACGCCTTCCGCGACGACTTCGATCCCGAGACTCTTCGCAAGCTGGATGATCATTTCCGTGATTGCCGTTCCGCGTTCGTCATGTGGGACTTCATCGATGAACGATTTATCGATCTTCAGGATATCAATCGGGAGATGCTTCAGGTGTGTCAATGATGATAGACCCGTTCCGAAATCATCAAGTGCGATCGTCAGACTGAGTTGTTTCAGTTCACCGAGCATCATCATTGCCCGGTCGAGGTTCTCCATGACGGATGTTTCCGTGATTTCAAGCTGTAGCTGTAGTTCGCTCCCATTCTTCAATGAATGGTGGACGATTTCCTTAATCATTAAGTTGTGTGACTCGGACCGGAAATGCATCGCCGATAAGTTCACCGAGACTTGGCGAATGAAATAATCTTCCTTCTTCCAAATCTCCATCTGGGCGACGGTCTCTTTGAGTACCCACTCAGTTAAACGGTGAATCAAACTGTATTTTTCTGCAAGCGGGATGAACTCCGCCGGTGAGATGAAACCAAACTTCGGATGATTCCAGCGGATCAAGACTTCCGCTTGATCAACTTTTCCCGTCGCAAGGGCGATCTTCGGTTGATAGACGAGGGCGAACTCCTTGAAATCCGTCATCGCCCGGCGTAAGGATCCGACAATCAATTGCTCTCTACGATCCGAGTGTAGTGAGTCATCATACACGATGAAGCGATCACGTCCCTCATTTTTGCCAGCCCGAAGCGCACTCTCCATCTGACCGATTCGCATCTCAAGTGATTCCTTCGCATTCGGGAGGATGACGCCCATCGTTGCTGTCAAATGAACCGGTTGATCTTCGAGATCAATCGGAAGACGTACATCGTCTAAAATTTGTTCGAAGACATCTGTCATGTCTTCTTGTGAGACACGTTTGATGAGGAAGAACTGCGTCCCGTTATAACGAATACACGCTTCATCTTCCTTCAACGTCTGTAACATCCGTTCTGCGAATTGGCGGATGACCGCATCTCCCTTATCGAATCCGAATGTGTCATTGACCCATTTGTATCCATCAAGATCAAGTAACGCCATCGCCATCTCCTGCTTAGCACGACCATACTGGGCATCGACTTTTGTCATGTGATGATCGAGCCATCGTCGGTTGTGTAATCCCGTCAGATGATCGGTATACGCCATCATCTGCAGTGCACGACGTTCGAGGTGAATGTAGAGACCTGCAATCAACACGAGAATCAAGAAGACCGGTATCGCGACTTCATTCAAGATGTTCGACGTGATTGGAGCATCACCGATAAGTCCGGCATCTGAGGCTGGAATACAGAACGATGTGCCGAGCATTCCCACATAATGCATCGAAGAGATGGCAAACCCCATCACGACCGCGATGGGAATCAAGATCCGTTTCTGATTGACATGTCTTAAGCGATGGAGCAGTAGCAAAGCGATATACGCGACGGTAACGGCAATCAGAACCGATAAGAGGAATAAACTTGTCTCATACCGAACGGTTCCACCGAACTGTATCGCCATCATCCCGAGATAGTGCATCGTGGCGATTCCGCCTCCCATCAGTGCCCCCGCTAAAATCACCTTATTTCTCGTAATCGTCGACGAGTACAAGAGATGGAAGGCAATGAAAGCAGCCAAAATGGCAGGAATGACGGACAAGAACATTAAAAACCAGTCATAGCGAACCGTAACCGACAGCCCGAATGCCCCCATCCCGACGAAATGCATTCCCCAGATTGATAATCCCATCGTCAATGATGAGAGGAACAAGGCACGCTTCTTCAAGGAAGTCGCCTTCGCCAGACGCCGATTTAACTCTAATGAACCATATGATCCGATGATGGCAACGAGCACTGACACTACGACGAGTGTCACTTCATAATGTTTCGTTAAGATAATCCATTCATTCATTGTATGAGGCCTCTCCTTAATAGACTGTCATTCTCCTAACTATCGTCTGCTCGGTCTCATTTCTTCAGTAAAAATTAGAAATTCATTCGATTTCTTATCATTTCAACGCGTATTTACTTATTCCATGGAGCACCTTGCACAAAAAAAGCGAATCCGTACGAGACGGATTCGCGAGAGCTATTGATTATAAGGCAACCGATGCGACGATTTCGCCCGTCGGTTTTTCTAAATCTGGTTCGGGTTCAACCGTGATGGCGACCGCGTCCACCTTGCCGTCTCCTTTGAGTGGGAAGACAGCTGCTGCTTCTCCATCTTTTTCGATGACACCGTTCGCAGTAGGTGTTTCGCCTTCGATCGTCCATAACTGATAAAGTTGCCCTTCTTGAAGGGGTGGTAAATCTTTCAACTGGACCAGCATGTACGATTTATCGTTTTGCGTGAAAATCATGCTTGATCCTTTGATCGCTTCGGTACTTTCGAAGTTCCCCATCCCTTTGATTTCATCCATCGCTAACGTCTCGGGTGTATCCGTGCTCTCTTCCTGTGAGAGGAAGTAGGCATTCGCACCAAGTGAGAGAATCAAGGCGGCGGCGATACTCATCAACCAGCCGAGCGGGACACTCTTTTTCTTCGTTTGTTGCTGACGTGCTTGTTTGATGTCTACCGGAGTAGTCATCGGTGCTTCCTTCGGAGATGCTGTCTCTGCTGAACCAAGGACTTCTCCAAGAATCCGTGCTTTCATACCTGCAGGAACGGGTCGCTCCGGAAGCGATTCAGCGATGGGAAGCATGAGTTCTTCCATTTCTAAAAGCGCTTCACGACATTCTTCGCACGTCGCAAGATGCGCTGCGAACGCGTCGCGATCTGCTGCGGATAATGTTCCATTGAAATAATCGATTAAGTCATGACAACGTTCTTCCATCTCGTTCCCTCCCATCCATTCGTTTTCGTAATGCTTGAATCGCGCTCCTGATTCGCGTCTTGACCGTTCCAAGAGGTAAATCGAGTCGCTCTGAAATCTGTTGCTGCGTCATACCCTGGAAGTAAACGAGTTCAATCAGCTCTTGCTGCTCTGGCTTCAGTTCACTGACTGCGTCGCGCACTTCAACAGCCGTTTCCCGCTGCATGACCGTCCGCTCGACCGGCTCGTCGTATCCACCATCTCGTTCCTCGACTTCGATCGTCGGCTGTCGTTTTTCACGACGGAGACAATCAAGTGCCGCGTTACGTGTAATCGTTAAAATCCACGATGAAAACTTTCCTTTTTGTGTATCAAAATCAACACGACCATTCCAAATCTTCATCCATACTTCTTGTATGACTTCTTCGGACAACCGATCATTATTCGTAAAGCGATGGGCGAATGAGAATAACAGCCGCTCGTACTTATCGTACAACGTCTCGAGGGCTTGCTCATCACCGCTACGCATCAGATGATAAAGCGATTCATCGGATTGAGTGTGCATCCTTCTCCTCCTTCTGATGTCAGCCTTATCATATAGTATACGCAAGCCGACACCAAATCGTTTTCTATTTTATTCATTTTCTAAGTAAAAACTTCACCACATCCATATTCCCTCATTCTAATAAAAGTATAGCTTAAAATTCTGCTGAATTGACAGTTATACCGTAATGGGCATAGCATAAAGATACTACATGACGTCAGGTCAACGGGAATCGGAGGAATAAAAATGGATTATGATCGGAAGATGAAGAACCGTGTTAGTCGGATCGAAGGACAGCTACGAGGCATTTTACGGATGATGGAAGAAGGGCAAGATTGCCGCGATGTCATCACCCAGCTCTCCGCTGCCCGTTCTGCGATTGACCGGACGATCGGCGTCGTCGTCAGTTCGAATCTAATTGAGTGCGTCAAGGACGCCGAACAAAACGGCGATGGACAAACCGAAGAACTCGTCAAGGAAGCGGTCAACTTGCTCGTTAAGAGCCGCTGATATAACGCTCGTACGGATAGTCTGCTTTGATAGCAGGCTATTTTTTTAAACGTTTATTTTAGTATATCAGCTGTTTGATCCAGGTTTGATTGCGCGTTAAAACAGGTATACTAAATTGTTATTATCTGGACTGCTCGTAAAAGACGTCCACTTAGGAGGAAGAGTACTTATGACCGTTTCCCTATTCATTGATGTCGCATGTAAGACAGGCGAATCTCCTGTTTACGATGCAAAAACAAAGCGCTTTTATTTCGTTGATATTCCGAATCAACTTCTCTTTTCATATGATCTCGTCACAGAAGCACTCAAGCCGTACACGTTACCAAGCGCCATCACATCGATTGCCTTGACGGATGCACCAGATTTATTACGTGTCACGGCAGAACACGGATTCGGAACGTTTGATCTCAAAGAAGGACACCTGTCTCTAGAGCATCAACTGTCGCTTCCCGATTCTGACCGGATGAATGACGGAAAGCTTGATCCAAACGGGCAATATGTCGCCGGTAGCATTAATGAAGAAGACGGCAAGACCGCTGGATTGTTCCGTCTGCGTCACGATGGTTCCATCGATGTCTTGCACGAAGACTTAACGAACTCCAATGGACTCGTCTGGTCAGAAGATGGCAAGACGCTTTATCACATCGATACACCGACGAAAAAAGTCTATGCCTTTGATTACGCTCCGGACGCTCCACTTTCGAATAAGCGTGTCGCCGTTGACCTTGAAGAAGAAGAGGGGTTCCCGGATGGTATGACGAAGGACGCGGAAGGTCATGCTTGGATCGCGCATTATGCGGGATCATGCATCACCCGGTGGAATCTTGCGACTGGTGAAAAACTCGATCATGTCGACTTCCCGGTCGCCAATCCGACGTGTCCGATTTTCTACGAAGATCGATTGCTCGTCACGACGGCTGCAAACGGAGATGATGCACCACACGCCGGTGCTGTCTTCGCCGTAACATTTGAATGATTTATAGAGGAGGGATCATCTTTTTTAGAGGTGATGCCTCTTTTTCCACACAATTCGTCTAGACGTCTCTAAAAAAACAGACGATACTAAAGAAGAAGTCTATTCATTTTTTGAAGGAGTGAAGCCGATGCGTGTCACGACAATCGAACGTTTACACCAACTGCAGACGACCCCATCCTTTTTCCCCGTCAACTGCTACCTGTTTGAAGAAGCAGACAGTTTAACATTGATTGATGCCGGACTCGGAATCAACGCAAAGGCGCTCTATCACTATATTCGACAGCAAGAGAAGCCACTCGGTGCAATCATCCTGACTCATGCGCACGCCGATCATGTCGGCTCACTGGATTTCCTTGCGAACGCCTTCCCACTTGCTCAAGTCTGTATCAGTTATCGCGATGCCGCCCTACTCAGTGGGGATGAGACGCTACGCGAAGGCGAAACGACGCCCTTAAAAGGGGGCATTCCGAAAAACATCAAAACGCGACCGGATCGATTACTCGAGAGTGGTCAACAAGTCGGAAGTCTCAGTGTCATCGCCTCACCCGGTCATACACCTGGTTCAATCTCGCTTTGGCATGAAGGAAGCCGGACGTTGATCGCTGGCGATGCTTTTCAGACGCAAGGAGGACTCGCTGTCTCCGGTGACGTCCGCTGGCAATTCCCGTTTCCCGCCCTCGCAACATGGGATCCGGACGTCGCCCTTCGCTCGGCTGATCAACTAACGGAACTGTCTCCAGATATTCTTGCCGTCGGACATGGTCCACTAATCCTTGGACCAAGTTACGAGATGCGACAAGCCGTCGATCGATTCACTCAGGTCTTGCAGACGAAAAAATCATCTCCATTCAAATCACGCACTTAAAACGGGACTGTATCATGAGTCAGTCTTTCCAAAGATCAGGGTGGCAGAATGAAAACCTGCCACCCTGATCTCATAACAAAAAGAATGACGCGTCGCACGCAACTCCTACAGGAATAAGCGCATTTATGCGCTGTCAGAGACAAACAAGACCCGTTTTCCTGCTTGAATGAAGCAGGAAAACTGGCTTGTGTCTCGCCTGAGGAAAGGGCGTGAAAAGACGCGTCATTCTTTTTTTGAGTCAACCCCATTTTTTCGTCCAGTGGTTCAATTCTGTTCTGCAACAGAATAACGATAGACGCGTGCTTCGTAGGGACGCAAGATATCCGGGCTATCCGGATAGTTTGATACGAGCAATTTTTCATGCGGTAAAATGAGGGCGGTCTGCATCGGTTCATCATGTACGTTAAGGACGATCCGCCAGACCTCTCCCTCTAATTCCCGCTCATAGATATAGAGATACGGATCATGAAGCGCTAAGTCGCGGTACGTACCGTAGACCATGATCGGATGATCCTTTCGCATCTGAATCAGTGACTTGTAAAAAGCAAGCACGGACGATGGATCTGTTTCTGCCTGCGCGACATTGATGTCCGTATAATTCGGATTGACCGCTAACCATGGTTTCCCACTCGTAAAGCCAGCTGCATGTGTACTATCCCACTGCATCGGTGTGCGGGAGTTATCGCGCGCGAGTAACTGCATCGATGAGAGCACGACCTCTGGGTCCTCTCCGCCAGCGACGCGCTCCGCGTATCGATTTCGAAAGGCGACGTCCTGATAGAGCGACGGATCCGAGAATCGAATCCCCGTCATTCCAATCTCTTCTCCTTGATACACGTATGGAATGCCCGGTAACGTATGCAACATCAAACCAAGTAGTTTCGCACTTTCAACGCGGTATCGTTCACTGCCGAAGCGCGTCACTTGTCGTGTATGATCATGGTTGTTGAGGAACTGTGAATTGACACCTAATGGGTATAAAACGTCGTACCAGCGTTTTTGAATCTCCTTGAATCGTAAGAGATCCATCGCCTCCATGTCATCCGCGATTTCGAAGTGAAATAGCGTCCGGAGTTCTTCTCGGTCCTCACTGACATATAACAGCCCGTCTTCTGGACCGACGAACGGAATCTCACCAACTGTAAACAAGTCTTTACCAGCAAGAACATTCGCATGCATCTCCTGCAAGAAGTCATGCACGCCGGGCTGATTTCCAAGGTACGAGAGATCAAACGGATTGGCGACATCTTCAAACGACCGTTTTTTGATCAAGTTGATGACATCCATCCGGAATCCGTCGATCCCTTGATCGATCCACCAGTTCATCATATCGTAGATCGCTTGCCTCACAGCTGGGTGCTCCCAGTTTAAGTCGGGCTGTTCTTTGGCGAAGGAATGAAAATAATACTGCCCGCGTTCTTCACTCCACGTCCATGGGCTTGGCGCAAAGTACGAGCGCCAGTTGTTCGGAGGCGTCTCTTTCGTGCCATCCTGCCAGATATACCAGTCATCCTTATCGTTGATCCGCTCCCGCGACTGACGGAACCAGTCATGCTGGTCACTCGTATGGTTCACGACTAAATCGAGAATGACCTTCAATCCACGGGCATGAGCGGCCGTGATCAACTCCTGGAGATCTCCCATCGTTCCCGCTTTTTCCATGATCTCGTAATAATCGGCAATATCATAGCCGTTATCGACGTCCGGCGAACGGTAACACGGATTCAACCAAACGACATCGACACCAAGTGAAGCGATGTAATCGAGCTTGTCGATGACACCTCGCAAATCACCGATCCCATCCCCGTTCGAATCCTTAAAGCTACGCCAGTAGACTTGATAGACGACTGCCTCTTTCCAGTTAGCTCGCTTCATCTTCCCACTCCTCTCCCTACTCTTTATTCCCGCTCCACTTATCTGTACCTGTTTATCCGACAATTTTTTTGAATTTCGAAAAAGTTCTTTTCTTTTGACTGAATATTCGTTATCCTTGACGACAATACCACGAAGGAGGCATTCATCCATGAAACATTTCGCTCCATCCATCGCCATTGATCGGCTTCCTGCTCCTGTCTTCGCTGAGCTCGCAAACCGAATCGGTGCTGTAAAAGCTGCCGGACACGATGTCATCACACTTGGTCAAGGAACACCCGACCAGACGACGCCTGTACATATCCTCGATGCCTTAAAACAAGCCATCGACGAGCCAACGAACCTTCAATATCCACCGTTTCGTGGACATGATTTTCTAAAACAAGCCGTCGCAAGCTTTTACGCGACTGAGTTCGGTGTCACGATCGATCCAGCAACGGAAGTCGCGATTCTGCTCGGCAGTAAAGCCGGAATCGTCGCTTTACCGCAGACAATCGTCAACCCTGGAGAAGGAGTCATCGTTCCGGATCCAGGATACCCGGATTACCTGTCTGGTGCCGCACTCGCTGGTGCTTACCCGATTACACTTCCGTTGCTCGAGAAAAACGGCTTCTTACCCGATTACGACTTACTTGATACGACGGACGTCGAGCGTGCCCGGATGTTGTTCCTCAACTACCCGAGTAATCCGACGGGTGCGACTGCGACGGCAGAAGCCTTCGAACAGACAGTCGCTTTCGCCGATGCCCATGATATCTGTGTCGTCCATGACTTAGCATACGGCGGAATCAGTTTCGATGGTCCGACACGGAGCTTCCTGCAGACGGAAGGTGCAAAAGACGTCGGGATCGAATTGTTCTCACTCTCGAAACGCTTCAACATGTCCGGCTTCCGGATCGCCTTTGCGATCGGTAATCCGTCTGTCATCTCAAGCATCGAGACGTACCAAGAACATCTCTACGTCAGTGCCTTCACACCGATTCAACATGCTGCGACCGTCGCTCTGACGAGTGACCAGACATGTGTCCGCGAGTTAAGTAGTCTGTACGAAACACGACGCGATACGTTGTTCGCGAAACTCGATGCGATTGGCTGGAGTGGACCACGTCCGGGCGGTTCCTTCTTCGTCTGGCTTCCTGTTCCTGAAGGTTACACGTCCCAAAGCTTCACCGATCACCTGCTTGACGAAGCACACGTCGCTGTAACCCCTGGATCCTTCTTCGGCGAATACGGTGAAGGCTACGTCCGGATCAGCTTGATTGCTGACGTCGAACGTCTAGAAGAAGCCGTCGATCGAATCGGAACGCTCAACCTGTTCCGGACACCTGTTGCGGAATAATTCTGAAAAAACATTTGACAGATGGGAATCATTTCCGTTAAAGTAAATCCCAACAGCATAACTACTTATCGAGAGCGACCGAGGGATTAGGCCCAACGACGTCCGGCAACCACCTGTAAGGAACGGTGCCACATCCTACAGAATGATTTTCATTCTGAGAGATAAGTTACGAAATCTTACACTTTCGTCGCTTTTTTCTGGTTGCTCTGCTACTAGGAAAAAGCGACTTTTTTTGTATGAGGAGATGAGCGGATGATTGAATTCAAACACATTACAAAACGGTTCGTTCGAGACCGGACCCCGATTTTTGCATTACGGGATGTCGATTTGACGATCCAAAAAGGAGAAATCTTCGGAATCATCGGTGAGTCCGGTGCCGGTAAAAGTACGTTGCTTCGCCTAATCAATGGGCTTGAGCATCCGACACAGGGAACCGTCAAGGTCGACGGTGTCTCGCTCGGCGGGATGTCAAAAGCAGATTTGCGTCAACTTCGCTTGCGGACAGGAATGATCTTTCAGCATTTCCAATTGATTCAGTCGCGCAACGTCGCGGATAACATCGCTTTTGCGCTCAAGGCCGCTGGCGTCAAACGAGCAGATTTCCCGGAGCGAATTCGCGAACTCGTCTCGCTCGTCGGACTTGAAGGATTTGAGACGAACTTCCCGAGCCAATTAAGCGGTGGGCAGAAACAGCGCGTCGGGATTGCCCGGGCACTCGCGAACGATCCGACCGTCTTGTTATGTGATGAAGCGACATCAGCTCTTGACCCCGTTACGACACTACAGATCCTTGAACTGCTGAAGGATTTGAATGAACGTCTCGGACTGACGATCGTCCTCATCACGCATGAGATTGATGTCGTCAAACAGATTTGCCATCGCGTCGCGGTCATGTCGCAAGGTGAAGTCGTTGAAGTCGCCTCAACCTATGACTTGTTTAGTCAAGCCAAGCATCCAGTGACGCAACATTACGTCGATACGGCACTACAAATCGAATTGCCGGAACGCATCTTACAGGCAACCCCAGGCAAGATCATCCGCTTGCAGTTCACGGGCGAAAAGACCGGTGAGAGTACGTTATCAGAAGCGATCCGCCGTTACGATATCTCAGTCAGCATCTTGCACGGCAAGGTCGACTACATTCAAGACGTCGCCTTCGGTGTCCTGATTGTCAGCTTGACGGGATCATCTGATCAAATCGCCCCTGCCCTCGACTGGCTCGCGACGGAACTTCATGCACTCGAGGTGATTCAGGATGTGGCTTGATCGTATTCAAACGATGTTACCTGAGCTCTTGAAGGCACTCGGCGAGACGGCGTGGATGGTCGGAATTTCACTTGCCTTTGCATTGGTCGTCGGGATTCCGCTCGGGATTCTCTTGTTCGTCACCGACCGGGGATTATTTTTTCAAAACCTTGCCGTCCGACGTGTCCTTGACTTCGTCGTCAACATCGTCCGGTCGCTACCGTTCATCATCTTGCTGGTTGCCCTCATTCCGTTAACGAAGTTCTTACTCGACAATACGATTGGTCCGACGGCAGCATCCGTCAGTCTCAGTGTCGCAGCGATTCCGTTTCTCGCGCGACTCGTTGAGACGTCACTGCGCGAAATTCCGCCTGGTCTAATCGAAGCAGCGGAAGCATGTGGGGCGAAACCATTACGGATCATCGTCAGTGTCCTCTTACCGGAAGCACTCCCTGGCATCATTCAGGGCATCACGTTAACGACGATCAGCTTGATCGGCTTCTCAGCGATGGCTGGTATCGTCGGCGGTGGAGGTGTCGGTGACCTCGCAATCCGTTTCGGTTACTATCGCTACGATAACCTCATCATGATCGTGACGATCGTCGTGCTCATCGTCATCGTTCAAAGTATTCAAGCACTTGGCAATCAACTGGCGCGAAAAACAGATAAACGCTAATCATACATACAAAGGGAGAGTGGAATCATGAAAAAACGATATGCCTTTTTAGCAACAGCCTTACTCGGTGCAGGAGTCCTCGCGGGATGTGGAGACAGCAGTGCTGACGAAAAAGACAAGACGATCAAGATCGGGGCGACGAGCGGTCCGTATAGCGACATGGTCAAACAAGCGATCCAGCCGCAACTCGAAAAGAAAGGCTATAAAGTCGAAATCGTCGAGTTCAGCGATTACATCCAACCGAACATCGCCCTCGGTAGCGGGAATATCGACGCCAACTTGTTCCAACACTCGATCTATCTCAAGACGTTTTCTAAAGAAAAGAACCTCGACTTAAAAGGACTCATCACGGTTCCGACAGCACCGATGGGACTATACAGTAAGACAGCGAAGACACTCGACGACGTCAAGACAGGTGCTGAAGTCGCGACGCCGAATGATCCGACGAACCAAGCACGGGCACTGAACTTGCTTGCGGAACAAGGCTGGATCGAACTGAAGCCGGATGCTGATCCACTAACCGTTTCAGAGAAAGATATCGTCAAGAATCCGAAGAAACTCGTCATCAAACCACTCGAAGCGGCTCAACTGCCACGCGCTGTTGAAAGTGTCGATATCTCAGCCGTTCCAGGGAACTTCGCACTTGCTGCGAAATTCGACTTACTCGATGCGTTAGCGCTTGAGACGATGGACGAACAATACCGTAACCTCGTCGCTGTCCAAACGAAAGATGCGGACAAGCAAGTCGCAAAAGACTTAAAAGCAGCCGTCGAATCGGACGCCTTCAATACAGTCATCGAAAAATCATTTAAAGGTTTCAGCAAGCCTGAATGGGCAAACTGATTCAAAAAACGACCGAAATTCAACGAGATTACCTCTCCTTGAATTTCGGTCGTTTTGTGTTAAAACCGATACCACATCAGTTCTTCATCATGATACGTGTCATCGATTTTCAGCGCCCGTGGTTCAATCGCGTATGATTCAAAACCAAGTGATCGATACAACGCTTTAGCAGCTTCATTCGTCCGGACGACCGAGAGATGGACTTGCTCAATCACAGGATGCTGCTTTAATGTACGTAATGCCTCTTCTACGAGTTGTCGTCCGACCTGTTGCTTTCGGGCGCGTGGTGTGACGTACATCGCAAATAGATTCGCTCGATGTTTCATCTTAATCGGTTCTAAGCAAACGATGGTGACGACACCGACGAGTTCATTTTCATGAAACGCACCAAACGTCATCGACTGTTCGCTTTCAAGACGAGTTGCGTACCGTTCGATGGGTCGATCTTTTTCTGCTTCATAATCAGAGCCGAATGCCTCAGGATGGTTTCGTAAGGCTTCTAACCGCAGTGCTTTGTAACGAGTTGCATCATCAACCGTCAATTGACGTATTTTCAACTGCTCCACCCCCTGCCTGTAGTATAGTACAAACCGTTCCATGAAAAAGAGGACGACATCGAGCGATGTCGTCCTCCATTCTTCTATTAAGGTGTTCGGAAATTAATCGTGAAGTACGGTGAATCATCTCGGAATGCTACACCGACATCTGCCTGCTTGAAGCTCTTTTGAAGGATGTTATCGCGGTGTCCTTTCGAGTTCATCAAGCCCCAATGCGCAGCAAAGACGTTCGGATAGCCCATTGAGAGATTCTCACCGGCTCCCATGAACTTGATACCACCTTGTTCCATTCGATCGAACGGGTCACGACCTTGTGGATCCGTATGCGAGAAGAAATTATTTTTCGCCATGTTTTCGCTGTGACCACGTGTGACCGGCTTCAGTGCTGTGTACGGTGCTAACGGATTTGACTTATAGTCGGCCCGTTCCCAGTTCATCAACCGAAGCATCAGTTTCTCATCTGTCGTTCGTAACGCATTCGACGCAGTGCCGTAGAAGCCCTTTTTCTTCCCTTCGACGTCTTTTGGAATCGCAAGCGTCGCTTTGACCTTATTGCCGTCATGTTGATCGAAGAAGTATGTCACGTAATTGCCCTTCTTCTCGTAGACGGCGGCATGATCCAGATTCAACATGTAGTTCGTGTTGCCTTTACGATAGGACTTCACTGCGGTCCAACCTTTTTTCTTCAAGGAAGATTCCGTATCCTTATTCAAGACCGCGCCTTGCGTCGTCACGCCGTTCTTGAAACGATACTTCCCGTAGTCCTTACCATCTTTCGTCAAGGCGACGAATTCTTCCGTTGATGTCCGTCTGACTTCCCAGTCGTATCCTGGATACTCACTGCTATATCGATCAATCAGCTTGCCGCCGCTTTTCGGATAATCGGCTTCTGCTTGTTCCATTGGAATATTTTCATAGCCGAAAAAGGCTACTGCTGCTACTCCGATGATCAACCATTTTTTCATGTCCTCGTTTCGCCTCCTTCTACTTCATTACCTTTATTTTAAAAGAAAATCATTCCTTCGAACAGTCATCGGCTCTCATTTGTCTAAATCACATCTTTCGTCCATAAATCCGACACATTTCATGAGAACGTTCCCATTTAGACCAAATGCTTTTGTTTAGTCGATTCTTGAAAATATTTAGTACACATAATAAATGATTTTTCCCTTTTATTAAAATGTGTGAACATTCTTTTATTTCGTTCTCAGCGATTTTTGATTGCTCTCCGATTCTCGACTCGGTATCATTAGAATTCGTAAGCCAAACTTTCAATGCTTTTCCAAATAACATAATGATATGAAGGAGTTGACCTATGGTTTTACTGTATTTCATTTATGAATCCATTGCTTTTTTACCGATTCAACAATACTTATTTTCCGGCTGGATGATTCTTGTCGCGTTGACCGTATCGTTTAGCTTGGCTAATGCACATGAAGATGTCCGCCTGAATCAACGGCTCGGTTTCGAGTTGCTCGTACCCGGATCAGGTATGCTTCTCTCTAAGAAATTCATTCCTGGTCTTGCTATCATCCTTTTTTTAATCTTGATCCACTTCACTTATATGTTCCGTGTCATCCCTCTACCGATTGCTTTAATTTCTACGCTTTCCATCAGCACGCTCTCACTTCTTTCGCTTTTAATTCCAGCACGCAAAAAAGCGGACCGCTAAGTCCGCTTTCAAAAAAACAACGGACCTTCTTCGTCAAAAAGGTCCGTTGTCATATTATTGATAGTTTTTCGTTTCTTGTAATTTATAGCCGTTCGCTAATTCAAGCCACAGCGTTTTACCTTTTTTCGTTTTCACTTGGATAGCTGGGTTGTCTTGTGATACACGAAGAGCGAGAAGATCTCCTTGCTGATCAGCATGTGTTTCTCCAACCTTCTCCCACTTCGAACTGCCTTGACGTTCGATGAAGATATGTTTTCCTTTTTGAACAGCACGCCAGTTTCCGACTTCTGCTTTTCCTTTGACCGGTACGACCGTCTCTGCACCTTGAATCGAGATAATCGCTGGATCATGGTCACTCGCGCTACCATCTGCTTCCATATACTCTGAGTTGATATTGACAATATCAGACGACGTATACGACTTCAAGTTATTCGAGATCAAGATATGGTCGAGCACTTGAGCGTTTCCGTTATAGACATACGAGTACCGCTCTGATTCTGGAAGATCGTCGACTGTGTTCCACAAGTTATCACCTTTTAAGATATCAAGTGTTTTCGAGAACTGGAAGTCGTTCAAGTCACCGAGAACGACGACATTCGAGTCTTTGACTTCCGTCTTCAATTCAGAGACGAAGTCCTGAACGATGTTCGCAATCGCATGACGCTGGACTTCACTTTTACGTACGACCGGTTGGTTCTTACCGAAGTCAGCTCCGTCACCACCTTTTGAGTTGAAGTGGTTGACGATGACATGGTACGAATCACCATTGAAGAGGAATTCCGCGACGAGCGGTTTCCGTGAACTCGCGAAGTTCGGATCCGTCGGTTGGATACGACCCGGGTTTTTCGTTAACTTACCATTTTCCACCGTAACGGCTTCCGTCGCGCCACCTTTTTCACCTGGTGCGAGCGATACACGTGCTGGATTGTAGAGGAATCCGACACGGATGTTTCCGCCCGGCTGTCCACCATCCTTCTTGTCTTCTGGTGCGATGTCCGTATAGGCATAGCGGACACCCGTTTTCGCTTCGATCGCGGCGATCAATGTCTCAAATGATTTCGAAGCATCGACCGTGCCGCTATCCGTCGCACCATCGTTATCCTGCATCTCTGTCAAACCGACAATGTCCGGCGTTTTCAAGAATGTTGCGATACCTTCTGAGACACGATCGACTTTTCCAGCGTCTGCTGTTGAAGCGAAGTTCTCGACGTTGTACGAAGCGACAGTCAGGCGTGATTCACCTGTTTCGATGTTCGTCGGCTGACGATCCGCTTCACGCGCAACGAGTTTCGGAAGGTCCGCTGCTTTTGAAAGTACTTTATACGCCGAATAGTTGTAGCTCATGACCCCTTCGATCGTTCCGTCGAACGTATCACCAGCTTTTGCACGGAACGACGAGCTACCCATCTCAACGAAGAGACGTTCCGGGTTGACGTTGTCCTTCGTCAGGATTGGAGTTCCGCGTTTCGTATAGACCTTATTCGCCGTCTGCGTCCGAACTGGAATCGTCCGGTTTGCTTGCGGACCTGTGACGATTGCATTCGGTAAAGCGACACGCATGCCTTCTAAGCTTTCATACAAATCAATCGCGTCTTCTTCTGGGTCAAACTGAGAAAAAGAGTCGTTATCAACAACTTGTGTCGGAATCAAGACACCTTCATCACCGAGAACGATACTCGCTGGTAATCCTTCGTTGAGTGCACCCTTCACAAGATTGACCGTACTGATTTCCGTGACTGCTAAGTCAGTATCGAACTTATCGCTGTAGCCGCCAAGCAACCACTCTTTGACATATCCTGTCGTCGCGACTTTTTGTCCAACAGCAGCACCATGGTTTTTCGCATAGACGAGAATCCCTTCTGATGTCCGGCTGTCGTTATCCGGATTTGGATCCTGCATGTAGAAGTTGTTCGCATCGACGACGTACGTGACGACACCTGTCGTCCGGACGAGTTGATCTGCGTAAGGCGACGTATGCGCAACGCCTTGGATGTTGCTGATTTTCGTGATCGGTGGTGCGATATAATACTTGAATGTCGAAACCGCTGACGTTTTACCGTCCTTGACGGCAACTGCTTGAATCGTCACTTCATCGTTGATCGTGATCGGTGACGTATACACCGGACTGTCGACAGTTGGTGTCGTGCCATCGACCGTATAATGAATCGTTCCTTCACCTGATAATGTCACTCGATCTCCACGTTCAACTTCACCGACCGGAGAAGCTGTAGGTGCTGCGAGAACGTCGCCCGCTTCTGTCTGATGACTGCCGAGATTCGTCAGTGTATCAACCGGGAAGCTCGTCCACTGTGATGGTTCGTACGTTTTAGCGCCAGACGCGACGCTAGATTTCCGGACAAGTGTCGTATCTTTTGCGAAATCCGTCGATGAACCGAGTGGTCCGATGATATCAAGAACGACATCACCCTTTTTCAATGCGATCGGATCATTCCCGTTGAAGTTCAATGATCCCGTCGTCAATTGTGCTCTTGCTTTGATATCTGCATTCGCACTCGAGTTCGCGATGACGAACGTCTTCCCTGGATCCACTTTCCCCGATAGTGTGATTTTCGCTTCTGACGGCCCACCATTCGTATACTGAACGAGTGTATAGTCTGCTAAATCAATGATTTGCCCCGATCCATTGTATAGCTCGATTGCCTTGTTGTTGCTTGTTCCTTCTATGTATTCAGACAAGATGACGCCTTCGCCTTCTGCCCCGACAAGACCCGCTTGTGGAAGGATTCCTGCTGTTAATACTCCGGCCAATGCCCACTTTCCAAACGTACTGCCGTATTTCATGATGAGACCCCCTATTGAATTTTCTGACACTTCTTTATAATATCAGATTATATTCTCAATAGTGTATATTTTTCGTAAAAAAAGATACCATCCTTCGTAAATGAAAGAAATGGTATCGCTTACAACTTTTTATTATTCGTCTTTGTGACTTTCGTACCATTTTTCAGCTTGCGACGTCGCAATCGGGATCGCGCGTCCTTCTTCATACCCTTCTTCTAACAGAGCGTTCGCAATCTCAATCGCTTTTTTCCGAAGTGGCGGATCAAAATTCTTGAATGACTCTGGATAATCCTTTTCGTTCCATGGCATGTCGTCACCCCCTTCTTTCAGCATTACCCAAAAAAAGGCACAAAAAAAACGCCTCATCAGCGTGTCGTTGTTTTTGGTTGTCATGAGAATCGAGGATTACAGGTGATCAAAACACCTGAAACGACGAAAGCCCTACCTCTCTTTCGTTGTTACGGCTCCTTGGCCGCGCCAGCTGAATCAAGCATTTTAGCAAGAATCGTGATGCGTCTGCAACGGACGCATGATACTGGGATTTTTAGAAATAGCTCGGGAATGAGCGGAAAAGTATCGATTGGAAGGTTTATCTTGCTGGGTCAACTTCTCCTCGTAGTATGAAGAAGGACAAAATAAAAGCGATGACTTATGTCTGACTCATTTGTCAGTAGCGGTCTAAAAATCCTGACCTGTCGATTTAATTGTATGATATGGATTGAAGATTCTCACATGAGTGATCATCCCCGATTCATGACTTATATTAATCTATCACACTTTCTTTTATAAAGTCAATCTTTCTTTTAAAAAACCGTTTTCTCCTGTCTCAGAATTGGAGTTGCACCTGCCGTAAAAGCCGAGTATCGTGAAGAGGAATCATTACTATAGAAGAAACGAGGGAAATCCATCATGCCGAATCGACTTATCCATGAAACGAGTCCCTACCTATTGCAACACGCTCACCAGCCTGTCGATTGGTACCCATGGGGCGAAGACGCCTTCACTGCCGCTCGAGAAAGCGGCAAGCCGATCTTTTTATCGATTGGTTATTCGACGTGCCATTGGTGCCATGTGCTGTCTCATGAGAGCTTTGAGGATGAAGAAACGGCACGACTCTTGAACGAACGCTACATCGCAATCAAGGTCGACCGGGAAGAACGTCCTGACATCGACCATGTCTACATGACGGCGGCTCAAGTCATGAACGGACAAGGCGGCTGGCCACTGAGCGTCTTCATGACAGCGGACCAGCAACCGTTTTATATCGGCACGTATTTTCCGAAGACACCTCAGTTCAATCGTCCGAGTTTTCGTCAGGTGACGCTTCAGCTCAGCGAACAATTCCGCCGTTCACCAGATAAAATCGCCCAAGTCGGTCAGAACATGTCGCAGACGCTTCGTGACGTATTGCAGCCAGCGACGTCTACCCATACTTGGGATGAATCGATCATTCATGACACCTTTGATCAAGCGATGCGCCAATTCGACCGGCAACACGGTGGATTCGGAGAGGCACCGAAGTTTCCGTCGCCTGCCCTACTTCGTTTCTTGCTTGATTATTATCAATACGCGGAAGACGAGACGGCGCTCCATATGGTCATGCGATCGCTGATCGCGATGCGTGACGGTGGGATGACGGATCAAGTCGGCTACGGATTGTTCCGTTACACGGTCGATGCCGAGTGGCAGATTCCTCATTTCGAGAAGATGCTGTACGACAACGCGTGGTTCGCGACCTTATGCATCGAAACATACCAAGTGACTGGACAGATTCGGTTCCGACGCTACGCAGAAGAAGTGCTGACATTCGTAGAACAGGAACTGACCGCATCGGATGGCACCTTCTATGCCGCACTGGATGCGGATAGCGATGGGGGCGAAGGACATTTTTATACGTTCACGGCAGCAGAACTGACGGACTTGCTCGGGGTAGACGCACTATTCCCACGCTTCTATCATGCTTCAGCATCGGGAAACTTCGAGGGACGGAACATCTTTTACCGGACAGGTCAAACACTCGAGGCATTCGCGCGTTCTGTTCACTTGTCGCCTGCTGAAACAGCGGCGCAACTCGAACGCGAGCGCCAGCTTCTCCTCAATGCGCGAAATGAACGTCCGCGCCCGTTTCGTGATGATAAACGGTTGACATCCTGGAACGCGATGATGATCTCGACATTCGCTAAAGCCGGTCGCGTCTTTAGTGAACCGTATTATACTCATGTCTCAACGCGTGCGATGACGTCGCTTGAACGATTCGTCCGTACGGAGAATCAACTTGCCGTTCATTACCGCGAAGGACAAGCAACCGGACACGGATTCCTCGATGACTATGCGTATTTGATCGACGCACATCTTGAACTGTTCCAATCAACACGACGGGCGCTTCATCTAAAGGAGGCTTTAGCACTTGCAGATGTGCTACAAGAACAGTTCCAAACAGCGGATGGTTATTTTTATCTGACGTCTTCACACTCCGACGAACTACTCGTTCGTCCACTCGCTTTGTATGATGGGGTTACACCCGCCGGAAACAGCGTTGCCTTACATGTCTTCTTCACGCTCAGTCGCCTCACCGGGCGTCTCGTCTATCAAGAAAGTGCTGAACGGGCTCTTTCGGCATTAGTAGAGGAAGTCGAGCAACAACCAACAGGCTTTGCCTCACTTGTCAGTACTTTCACCTACCGGCAGATGGAACCGAAGGAATTGATCATCTTGATTCCTGAAGAGTCGGAGATTCCAATCGAAATCGATCAACTGCAACGGATGCGCTTGCCAGAAGTCGCTTTGTTGATTGGGACGAAGCGTGACCTTCTACCGCTTGTACCACTGCTCGCAGATTATCCTGAACCAAACGTACCTACTGCTTATCTCTGTCATGATTTTTCGTGTGAACGACCAACGACGAATCTGACGGAACTCCTCGCTCGTCTCAATATCTGACCATATTCCCTCTTGTTTAAAAAAACAGGAGGGTTTTCAAAAAACCAGGCCCCTTTTTTCAAAAAAATTCAATATTTTGTTCATAAAAATCCGATATTGTCGATAGTAAGGATAGGCAATAGATTTCACAACTTAGACTTAGACATCCTAGAAGCCGATTCCGTCCATCCGGACGAATATCTACTAGGAGGAAAGATACTTTGAACACGACATCATTCTCGAAGACCTTGAAGGTGTTCGCGAGCTTTCTCATCGTTTTCAGCATCGTTTTGACATCTTTACCAGTAGCTGAAGCAGCGACGACGAAAGCGACGTCCTACCGTCTGTCTACCGATAGTTATCTGTACGACAAGACGGCATCTTCTCGGAAACGCTTGTTGACGATCAAGACCGGAACTGTCGTTTCATCCACGTATGCTTCTGGAGCATTCAGAAGAGTGACATACGCTGGAAAAACGGGATATGTCGCGTCGAAATACCTCACGCTGTACGAAAAGAAACAAACCGTTTCTGGACAGCGCTACCTCGTCCTCAAAAAAACACCGATCAAAAAGACCGCAGTGGATACTGCAACGACGATCGGTACGTTGAACGAAGAGGATGTGTACTACACGTCACAACGTGTGACGAATCCATATGGCGAAACATGGTACCGCGTCAAATATGACGGGAAGACGGGCTATGTCGCTGCCGGTGCAAAAGCAGTCGCCTATAAAAAGGTGACGAACACGACGTCAAGAACGGTCGATGCTTACATCTTGCGTCAATACGCTGGAACAGGCTATCCAAAAGTCCAGACCATTCCCTCTGGAAAAGACGTCAAAGTCGTCGGTCGGATCGAGGACTGGGTCAGCGTTCAGTACGATGGAAAAAAAGGCTACATGCACCAAGATGCGTTCGCCTCTTCTGAAAAGCAGAATGTGACACTGATTCCACAGACTCGGTATCAGACCAAAAGTGTGACACCCCTTTACAGCCAAGCGGAAGCAAAGAACAACTTAGCCAGTCTTCCGAAAGGCACGATTGTCACATCACGCGCTAAGACGGCAACGTATCATCAAGTCACATACGCTGGTAAAACGGGTTACGTCTTATCCGCTACATTGGCAGAGTACACAGAAAAGACGAAGCTTCCGTCTTCACGCTTCCTGTTGACAGCATCACTTGCCATCAAGACGACACCTGCAACCAATGGAAAAACACTTGCGACACTAAGTGCTGGAAACGTCTACTACACGAAGACACGTGTGACGAATCCACTCGGTGAAACATGGTATCAAGTATCGAAGGAAGGTAAAACTGGCTTCGTATTAGCGAATCAGGCAACACCAATCGCTTACGAATCACAATCAAACCTTTCATTGAAAACGACAGCCGCGACAACGATCCGCTCGTATGCAGGTCCATCGTATGCTGCAGTGCAAACGATCCCGAGCAATACGATCATCAAAATTTCTGGACGGATCGGCAATTGGTACCGGGTCAGTTATAACAGTAAAACAGGATATGCTGCTTCCAGCACCTTTACGACGCTTGCAACGAAGCAGAAAATTGCAGGCGCACGCTTTGAACTTGAAAAAGCAGTTTCGATCAAATCTTCACCAGATGTAAAAGCATCCACGCTGACAACACTGCAGAGCGGTGACATCTACTACACGACACAACTCGTGACGTCAAACGGTCAGCAATGGCATCGTGTGAGCAAGGATGGAAAGACAGGCTACATTCCTGTCGGTCAAGGCAAGAGCGTTCGTTATCAATCGGATCGGATCGTCATGCAAACGACGACTTCGACACCATTACGCTCATATGCCGGAAACACTTATGCGACTGTCAGAACGATTCCTTCTGGTACGAGCATCACGGTCACTGGAATGATCGACGACTGGTATCGTGTGACGTACAGCGGGAAAACTGGTTACATCGCTTCACGTTACGCTAAGGAAAAAGTCATGACGCAATCGATTCCATCTTCTTCTTATCGCCTTGGGCGTACTGTCGAAGTAAAAACGTCGCACCAAGCGACAGCTGACACTCTCGTTCGCCTCTCTTCTGGAGACGTCTACACGACGAATCAAGTCGTCACGACTGGGCGTTCGGAGCAATGGCATCGCCTGACGGTTGACGGGAAAACCGGTTACATTCAAATCAATCAAGGTTCACCTGTCACATACGAAAGTGTCAATAACCACCGCTATCAAGCAACGACGGATACGACACTCCAGTCGGATGCCGGTTCAGCTTATGCGACGGTGACGAAGCTGCCAAAAGCAGCCGTCGTTCAAGTAACAGGTAGTCTCGATCAGTGGTTAAAAATCAGCTACGCTGGTAAAAACGGCTATGTTTTAAAATCAACACTGACACCGTACACGGAAACGAAAAAGATTACGGGTGCACGCTTCTTGGCGAATCAATCCCTTGTCGTCAAACAAGCACCGGACGATCAAGCAGCAACTGTAACAACACTCTCGTTCGGGAATGTCTATTACACATCTTCTTTGATCACGTCGTACACGAACAGTTCGTGGCATAAAGTGACGATTGATGGCAAAACGGGTTACATCCGGACTGGTCAAAACACGTCATCAATCAAATACGAAGCAAAACAAAAATTGTACGTACGGGCTACATCAAACGTTGCTTTACGCTCTTACGTCGGTAGCTCATACAATGTCATCAAGACGCTTCCTCAAAATCTCGTCGTCACCGTCTCTGGTCAAATCGGTGATTGGTATAAGATTTCCTACGATGGCAAAAGTGGATATGCGTATAAGGGGGCGTTCGTGACGACTTCTTCTAAATTAAACGTCTATAACTCCGTCGCGACACCGTATACGTTCGATAGTTTCATCAGTGCACAGATGAAACTAAATCCACCTCCGCAAACGGATATCTACAAAAACAAATTGATGTACGTCAGTACGGGGTACGTCCGTCTCGGTGGTGCACTCGATCCAGTCAATGGAACGATTGCGACTGTCACAGCGACGACACCGCTCAACATTCGTTCAGGCGCTTCGACTGCCAGTCACGTCTATGGTCAATTCCAGCCTGGTCGGATGATTCGCGTCTATCAATCCGTCAGTGGCTTCTATACGACGTACCCACGTGTCTATTCGAACGCAACGAATTACTCGACGATCCAGTGGTTGAACGCACTCGAAACAGACGTCCGTAACGCTGCTGACCCACTTAAGGTCGACCGAAATTCTTCAGACTTCTATCAGTTCCTTGATCTATCGAAAACAACAGGTGCGTCACCTGCGACACTCGATAAGATGTTAGCGAACGTGACGAAAGGCGAAGGAATCTTTAACAAGTGTAGCAATGGTAGTTGTGGTCAAGCGTTCATCGATGCTGGTCAAAAGTACAGCGTCAACGAAGCTTACTTGATTTCGCACGCTTTGCTTGAGACAGGTAACGGAAAATCGACACTCGCAATGGGTGTGACATGGAATGGACGCAAAGTCTACAACATGTACGGCATTGGTGCGTATGATTACGATGCAATCAACACTGGTGCTGCTTATGCGTACAGCCAAGGTTGGTTCACTCCGGAAGCCGCGATTGTTGGTGGTGCTGAATTCATCAGCACGAAGTACATCCACAATGCCTATGGACAAAATACGCTTTACAAAATGCGTTGGAGTCCGATGCGCCCTGGTAGCCATCAGTACGCAACAGACATGGGATGGGCCGTCAAACAGACATCACGGATCTATTCACTCTATCAACAGATGGATAGCTATACGGCTACCTTCGATATTCCGGTCTTCGCTCGTTAAGGGATAGTTAAAAGCATACACGCAAAGGAGTAGTTCTTCTCTTGATAGAGAAAGACTACTCCTTTTTCGTAATATTTATAAATTGAAAAGTAAATGACGTCACTCTCGTTTTTATGGCGGACGTTTCCGACATCCTCGCTTTCCACAGGCGGGAGGTAAGCCGCGACATCTCGCACTCCATGCGATTTGTCGGGTCTCACCTATCCCTGACGGAAGCGCTAACCGCACTTCCTTTTCCTGTAGGAGTCAAGGATGTACGGTTGCGTCCTACTAAATGAAATCGATAAGCGCATCATTTTTACGGACAAAGTAGTCCTTTTTCTTCTTCGTTTCTACTTTCTATACCTGGAAGAAAAAAACGCGATTTGTTCACTCGAAATCGCTTCCTAGGGAAAAACAAGCAGGAGCGACCCTGCAACGAATTGAAGCAGCGCGATGCTTGTCCCAGGAAAACGATGCGAGGTGAACAAAAAAAGTGCAATCTTTCTCGCTAAGAGAAAAACTACACTCTGCCTTCATATGAATGGTACTCCATAATACTACGAAACACTGTTACCTTTGAATGATACGAAGAGAACCCCTGCATTTACGCGGAAGGGCTCCCCTAGCGTTCCATGTCATCGGCAACGATTTGAATATCGATCCCGCGGACATGACGCATGATTTCATTGATGATCGATCCACGCCGGACTTCCTGCCAACGGGTCCGTGCAGATTGACCGAGGACGATTTGGGTAATGCGATGATGCTTGGCAGCTGCCGTGATCGCTTGGGCGATCGAGCGCTCGCCTTGAATCCGGATCAGCACCTCTGCTCCGAACAAGGAGCCACTCTCGCGGACCATCGCAAGCACTTCTTTTTGTTTGGTATTCAGTTGATTCTCAACCGTCGGTAAAATCGTCAGTACATATAGATCTGCTTTTAGCCGGCTCGCCATCCGAAAGCCGCGATAGATCAACTTCCGTGCGTTGTCATTGAGCTGGATACAGACGAGAATCCGTTCTTGTAGCGACGCCGGATCCTTTTCAATCAACAAGCGTGATTGATAGACTTGATCGTCGACTTCGTCCGCGACCTGACGTAGCGATAACTCACGTAAGCTCGCAAGATTCTGAAGCGAAAAAAACGAATTCAAGCTCTGTTCAATCTTTTCCTTCTTATAGATCTTTCCTTGCTCGAGTCGTTCCCGTAACGTCTGTGGCGTGACATCGACGAGTAGAATCTCATCGGCTTCACCGAGAAACGGATCCGGGATACGTTCTCGGACTTCGACGCCCGTCACTTCTTTGACTTTAAAGAGCAAGCTTTCGAAATGCTGGATGTTGACGGCCGAATAAACGTTGATTCCCGCTTCAAGCAATGCTGCGACATCTTGATAGCGTTTCTTCCGTACCGATCCTGGCGCATTCGTATGCGCCAGTTCATCGATCAATACGATATCGGGGCGACGGGCAATGATCGCGTCCACGTTCACCTCGGGGAATGTCTTGTCCTTATAGACGACTTCAAGTAGCGGGACTTGTTCGAGTTGCCCGACCATCTCTGCCGTCTCTTTTCGACCATGCGTCTCAATCAGACCGATGACGACATCCTTACCCTCAAGCGTCAATGTTCGTGCATCGGCAAGCATCTTATACGTTTTTCCGACACCAGGAGCTGAGCCGATGTACAGCTTCAGCTTTCCTCGTGTCATGACTTACTCCGATCAAGCGCTAAGTTCAAACGCAGGACATTGACGTAATCATGGGTTCCGGCTTCTTTCGTGATCAACTTCCGCACTTCTTCACGCGACAGGTCGCGCGCGGTTGCGATACGCTTCGCCTGAACCAAAGCATAATCGACTGAGATGTGCGGATCGAAGCCAGAACCGGATGTCACGAGGGCATCGTCCGGAAGCGAAGCGCCGTCCTCTTGGTTCTGTTTCTGTAATTCTGCCATCTTCGTGCCAAGCTCCGGGTTCGATGCTGCTAAGTTATCTCCAGCAGACGCTCCCGCTAATTGATCGACCGCTGATGGACGTCCGTGAAAATACTGTTTCGACGTGAACGGCTGGGCAATCAATTCCGATCCGATGAATTTTCCGTTTTCTTGCACTAAAGAACCTTCAGCTTTATCCGGTACGAGTAGTTGACCGAACAGGGTCAATAAGGCGGGAAAGACGATCCCGCATAACGCTGCGACGAAGACCGTCACACGAATGGCTTGTTTCATGATTCGTTTTCTCCTTAGAGGATGCTTGCAAGCAAGACATCGATGATTTTAATCCCAATGAACGGTACGACGACACCGCCAAGACCGTAGATCAGTAAGTTACGACCGAGTAATTGATCCGCCGTCATCGGTTTGTAAGTGACTCCTCGCATCGCAAGCGGAATCAACATCGGAATGATGATCGCATTGAAGATCAAGGCAGACAAAATCGCTGTCGTCGGGGAATCAAGACGCATGATATTGAGTACTTCCATCTGTGGAATGGCGACCATGAACATTGCCGGGATGATCGCAAAATATTTCGCGACATCGTTTGCGATCGAGAACGTCGTCAACGCTCCCCGTGTCATCAAGAGCTGCTTCCCGATTTCGACGACTTCGATGATCTTCGTCGGGTTTGAATCAAGATCAATCATGTTCGCTGTTTCTTTCGCCGCTTGTGTTCCGCTGTTCATCGCGAGACCGACATCGGCTTGAGCGAGTGCTGGTGCGTCATTCGTACCGTCTCCCGTCATCGCGACGAGGTGACCGGCTGCTTGTTCCTGCTGGATGACACGGATTTTATCTTCTGGTTTACATTCCGCGACGAAATCATCGACGCCTGCTTCGCGGGCGATCGTTGCTGCCGTCAACGGGTTGTCACCGGTACACATGACCGTCTTGATGCCCATTTCACGCAGTCGATCAAATCGTTCACGCATGCCCGGTTTCACCGTATCTTTCAAATAGATGACGCCAAGGATCGTTGCGTCGATCGCGACGACAAGTGGTGTGCCGCCAAGACGAGAAACCGCATCTACTTTCTCTTGTAAATCATTCGGAATGGCGCCGCCTTGCTCCTTGACCCATTCTTGAATCGCTTGCCCTGCCCCTTTACGTACGCGGCGACCATCTCTTAAGTCGAGTCCGGACATTCGTGTCTCTGCGCGAAACGGTACGATCTCTGCACCATCTAACCAGTGTTGTTCCACCGGCATTGCGCGAAGTTCAGCGAGTTCAAGAACGGAACGTCCTTCTGGTGTCTCATCAGCGAGCGAGGCGAGGATTGCCCCCTCGAACGCCTGCTCAGCAGTGCGTCCGCCGACTGGTGTGATTTCCGACGCCATCCGGTTCCCGAACGTGATCGTTCCCGTTTTATCCAGAATGATTGTCTGGATATCACCTGCTGCTTCGACCGCCTTTCCGCTCATCGCGATGACGTTAAAGCGCGTAACGCGGTCCATTCCGGCGATTCCGATCGCAGACAGCAGACCACCGATCGTCGTCGGAATCAAACAGACGAGTAAGGCAATCAAGATTGGACCTGACAGATCAAATCCAAGGTAGTTCGTAAAGACCGGTAATGTCATGACGACAAGTAAGAAAATCAATGTCAAGCTCGTCAAGAGCGTTGATAACGCGAGTTCGTTTGGTGTCTTTTGACGACTTGCGCCTTCGACGAGGGCAATCATCTGATCGAGGAACGACTCACCTGGATTGCTCGTGATTCGAACTTCAATCTCGTCACTGACGACGAGTGTGCCGCCGATGACCGAGGAGAAATCACCGCCCGCTTCCTTGATGACGGGTGCGGATTCACCGGTGATCGCTGATTCATCAATCGAAGCAAGTCCTTTGATGATTTCACCGTCACCCGGTACATACTCCCCTGCTCGGACGAAGACGATATCGCCCTTCCGAAGGGTCGCAGACGAAACGCTTTGAATCAGTTGCCCGACACGTTTACGTGCCATGACATCTGCCTTTGACGCTTTCAATGAGTCCGCTTGGGCTTTCCCGCGTCCTTCCGCAATCGATTCCGCGAAGTTCGCGAATAAGACCGTCAAAAAGAGGATGATGCTGACCGTCAAGTTAAAGCCACGCATTTCGTCAATGAAGATCGTATAGCCGATTGCGAGCAAGCAGCCGATCCAGACGACGAACATGATCGGTTGTTTGACCATATTGACGGGATTTAATTTTTTAAAGGCATCGATCGTCGCTTGACGCGCGATCGAGCCATTGATTGCTGATTTGGATTGGTGTTCCGGCTCCCCGTTCGGTTGGTGTTCCTCGGGCGTCGGATGCATGATTCGTTCCATCATATGCTTTTATCTCCTGTTCACATCGTCAGCCAATCCGCGACCGGTCCAAGTACGAGCACTGGCAAGAATGTCAATGCACCGACGAGTACGACCGTACCGAGGAAGACTGTTCCGAAGAGTGGTGTATCTGTCTTAAACGAAAATTCATCTTGCGGAACCGATGGCTTCGCTTTAAGCGAACCCACGATTGCAAGCATCAAGATCAATGGGATGTAGCGTCCGAAGAATAGCGCGAATGATGTCGAGACGTTCCAGTAGACGTTGGCGTCGCCAAGCCCTTCAAACCCGGATCCGTTATTCGCCGTCGCGGACGTGAACTCGTACAAGACTTGCGACAGTCCGTGATAACCTGGGTTCGAGATGCCGGCAACGCCTGGTGCAACATACATCGAGATTGCCGTTCCGACGAGAATTAGGAATGGCGGTACGAGTAGTGCGATCGCGATCATCTTCACTTCGAACGTCTCGATTTTCTTCCCGAGGAACGTCGGTGTACGACCGATCAAGAGACCTGTTAGGAAGACTGCGACGAAGGCGTACAGCAAGACGTTCAGGAACCCTGCACCTGCTCCACCGTAAACGACGTTGAGCATCATGTTGCCGAGCTGGATCAATCCAGCGAGTGGATGCAGTGAGTCATGCATCGCGTTAACCGCACCGGTTTCAGCTGCCGTCGTAATCGAACTGTAGAGCGCCGGTCCAATTTGACCAAACCGTAATTCCTGACCATGCGCTGTTGGATTCGCAAGTAAGCTTCCTGCCATTCCGACCGTCATCATGATGAAGAGAAGCGTCATGACACCAAGGAACAGTCGCCCTTGTTTCGCCGAACCGATGATTTTGCCGTAAGCAATCGGAAGAGACATCGGAATCAGTAGCATCAAGAACATTTGGATGAAGTTGACGAATTGGTTCGGGTTCTCAAATGGATGAGCACCATTGACACCAAAGAAACCACCACCGTTATTACCAAGCTGTTTGATGACTTCAAAAGCAGCAACCGGTCCACGGTAAATCAATTGCTTCGCTCCTTCGAGCGTCGTGACGCTGATCGCCCCTCCGAACGTCTGTGGTACACCGAAGACGATCATGACCATCCCGAATACGAGTGAAATCGGAATCAAGATCCGGAAGATAAAGCGAACGAAGTCGGCATAGAAGTTACCGAGCGGTTTGTTCGCAAGACCACGAATGACAGCGATACAGACCGTGAATGCCATCGTTGGAGCGACGAACAACATCGTTCCAAGGACGAACGTTTGCGAGAGGTATGAGAGTGCCTCGCCTGAATAGTGTTGTTGATCGGTGTTCGTCATGAAACTGATCGTCGTATGCAGCGCTGTCGACCAGTCGAGATTCACAGCACCGTTCGGATTGAGCGATAGACTGCCTTGGAAACGAAGTAGCAAATAACCACCGATGAAGAAGAAAACATTTACGAGCAACAAACTTTTCGAATAGCCGACCCACGATTGATCGTGCTTCTTTTCATCGACACCGAGTAACAACAGGAGTCGTCGTTCGACCTTACCGATTTTATCGACCCGACGTTCTGCGACAGGTGCGAAGTATATCCCGATGTAGCGACCAAGTAAGACCGCCGCGCAAAGTGCGATGACGAGTAGGATCCAAAATTGGATCATGAATTGAGTCCACATGTTTTTCTGTTCTCCCTATGCGATTAGAATTTTTCTGGATACATCAGACAATAACCGAGATACAAGAAGACGAGACAGCCCGTCGCCAGTAAAAACCATGTCATTTGCGGTCACCCGCTCTCCACTGGACACGCTCGATCAGATGAATCATTCCGAACGTCGTACCGAAGAAGAAGGCAAGCAGTAAAATACTCCACAGCTCTCCCATTATGAAAATACCCCCATATTATTCAATATTTTTACAATTAAACACGACAAAAAGACGATGTGAGGCAATAAACGGCCCCAGCATCGCCTTAATACTTTGGCATACTGAAAAAGAGTCGTTCCCTCCTAAAACGCCTGCGAGGTTAGCTGTCGGATTCGGGCATACCTAGGAATTCGCCCTACCTTTCCCGTTCGGAAAGGATTCACCCCGTGTCACGTGTCGTGACGGTTGGGTCCCCCGCTTCAATCATGAATTCGGCGTACTTTGAGATCGAAGCATTAACATGTTAGTGTTCGTTGATGAGATGGATATTACTCCGATTGTTTGAGGTTGTAAATAGAAAAGTTGAAAAAAATATAGTCTGATTTTTTAATGACTTACTTTCGAAAAATAGCGTTTTTCCGCCCTATGCTATAGAAGAAAAAAAACCACAGAAATCGATTCCTTCATCTAAAATGGAGGAACTCCATTTTAGCGAGAATCGTTCCGCGGTTTCATGAACGAACAATGATTATGATTGCTGATTCATTTTGGCATGGACCGTCAAAGGAGCTAGCATCGTCACCCATAGGGCAACCACTCCAGAAACAAGAATCACAATATCGCGTTCGAACCCAAGCGTCAGCAATGTAATACAACTACTGACCAGGACGAGACAAAGCGTCGCGATCATGACGAACCGCGATTGTTTCAACATTTTTCTCATGTGGCATCTCTCCTTTCCTTCCATATTCCTTTTCATCGTAACAAAGATTCGTCGAAAAAGCGCCGCTGACACCCGATTGTGATGTTTCTGTCATCTCGTAAGTAGCGATAGAAGACGACGAGAAAACGGATTTGTTACACTGGAGAAGTACTTAAAAAGGGGGAATCGATATGTTACAAGATCATTCATTTCAACGCGTCGACGGAACGTCGGCATCCTTAAGTGACTACCCAGCTCAAGCATGGCTGATCGTCAATACAGCCAGCAAATGTGGCTTAACGCCACAGTTCGAAGGACTCGAGCAATTGCATCAAGACTATCGTTCGCAAGGATTGACCGTACTTGGTTTCCCATGTAATCAGTTCGCGAATCAAGATCCGGGAACGGACGAGGAGATTCAGTCGTTCTGCCAAGTCAACTACGGCGTGACATTCCCCGTCTTCTCAAAAATCGATGTCAACGGTGAGCAAGCACATCCGCTATTTGAGGAACTGAAAGCACAAGCACCAACGACGGACGGTACAACAGACGTCGAGTGGAATTTCACGAAATTCCTCGTGACCCGTGATGGAGAAGTGACGCGGTTCTCACCAAAAACGAATCCAACTGATTTGACGGCAGCAATTGAACGATTGCTCGTTCAAGTCTAAAAAATAAGCTTCCCTCCTTCTCTCTTGAAGGAACGGAAGCTTATTTTTATGTTGTCCCCGGCTCGAGATGACGACTGATCATCTCTTCCGCCAATCGTTTGACGTCATCGATATCGCGCATTTCCGTGAACGGATGTCCCCAGACGATCAGCTCTTCGATTTCTTCAATCGGTTGTGTCGTGTAGTGTGTACCATCGGCAACGAACTCTTGCGCAATCGTGGATTCAAAGGCAGCATATTTCAGGAGCCACGGCTTTTCACTCAAGATTTTTTGCGCATGTTTCGCTTGCTTGAACGTAACATCACCGACGAGGACGACCGGATCGAATCGTTCATGGAGCGGATGCGTATATTGAACAGAGATCAGCAATCCATGTTGGTTCGTTTTTTCTTGTTGCCGGACATACGTCCGTGTTAAAAAATGCGGCACGAGTGACTCTGCACTCTCCTTCGTCTGATGGATGCTCAGACCATGTTCCGTTTGGACGACTTCCGGGAGAACCGGTTCGTATCCACGGTTTGCTAATTGTTGATCGAGCTCTTTGAATAATAGCAGGGTATGTTCGACCAGCGCTCGGACTTGGCGAAACGATAATTGAATCGATTGATTGATCATACGATGACCTACCTTCTCTAAAAGTATGGCAATATACAGTTATTTACCCAAACTTTTCCGACTTCATCCCTGTTTCAGTGAAAGTTCCTCGAGCCACTTACGTGCTTGTTCACTCATACGAGCCATCGTCTGTTCTCGCTCGAGCGTGATTGCTTGTCCGGCATGGATCGAGCGACAATCGAGTGCGTGCGGCATGTTTTCTTCGACGATTCCGGCAAGGATCAGACAAGGAACGTCAGCTGCTTTTGCCATCCGCGTGACCTCACCTGGTAACTTACCGATTTGACTTTGACGGTCGACGCGTCCTTCGCCTGTCCAGACATAATCGGCTTGCTCCATCCGCTCTGCTACGCGAAGATGTTGCAGGATCGTCTTGGCTCCCGGAACGATCGTGCCGCCAAGCGCATAGACCGCTCCCCCGAGTCCACCGGCTGCTCCAGCTCCTTTAACATTCTCTAGTCCAAGTAACCGCCCGATCCGTTCAAGTTGCTGATCGAACTTTACGATGTCTTCTGGGAGCAGTCCTTTTTGCAGACCGAACAGATACGCTGGACCATCTGGACCATGATAAAGGGCTGTCACATCGACGAGCGCTTCCAGTTGAACAGGATACGCCGGGCATTGAATAGCATACGTCTCAAATAACGGATTCGTTTGAAACGAAATCAGATCACCAGACGCATCTTCAAGCCGACAACCGACTTCCGCGAGCAAACCGAGTCCTCCATCCGTCGTACCAGTCCCACCTAAAGCCAGTCGGATATGCGTGATTCCCTGATCGCGTAACTGAGCAATCAAACGACCGACACCACGCGTATTCATTCGAACGGGATCATCCTCGCTTCGCCGCATCGGCAGTCCACAAATACGCGCGACTTCGATGACGGCATCTGTACCCCTGACTGCATACTCTACTTCACACGGACGACCTGCCAAATCCATCGTCATCGCCGTCTTCACGTCATATCCGAGTGCGAGATAGACATCGAGCGTTCCCTCCCCGCCGTCCGCAACAGGCGAAAAATCGATGATCGCTGTCGAATCATACGCTCGGATCCCAGAGGCGACCGCTTCTGCCGCCTCTTTCGAAGAAATACTCCCTTTGAATGCATCCATCAAAATCAAGTGACGTCCCATCTGCATATTCCCCCTAAAAAACTCATATCAAGTTTTGATTGCGTTTCCAATTAATGTTACGATGATACTAATTTCAAATTACCATTACCTTATCTGACATTTCATTTTACATACACAGGAGGTCTTATTTCATGGAACGCTGTTCGTTATGTGGTACACCACTTCGTCAACACGATACGACTTGTTCTCATTGCCAACATCCTGTCATCAAGAAAGAACGACCAGCTGAACCACCTGCTCCGTCCTCTTCACGGACTTGGTTCATCAGCACCTGTCTTTTGCTCTTTCTCGTCGGAGGAGGCGGTTTCCTGTGGTATTCGTTAAAAGATCCCGTTTCGCCGGAAGCCGGTGAGACGCCTAGCGTCGAAGCACTCGCTCTTTCTGAATGGTCCGATGAACAAACGGCTTACAATCAAACGTATTCGAAAGATCGGCCTCCGACGTCCTATGATGTCCTTCGTTTCGTCCGCCAATACACACGAACGATCCCAGAGCTTGCGACGTATTCGAAGAAATACGATTCCATCGAGACATTTTCCGCGATCCAGTTTACGACCTTGAAGGTGTTCGAATCCGAGTTCGACCATCTCGAGCGATTGACGAATGCCGTTGATGCCCCTGTCGCTCCAAGTGTTCTTGCCGTGACATTCCAAAAATTCACGTCAAAGGGTGCTACGTATCGTTTACGTACACAGGAAACGTATCAAATCGAGACGGCAAAAGGGTCGAGACCCGTGACCTACCGTGTCCATTATCGTTTGAAAGTGCATACGGATCATCTCCAAATCATTGATGTCAACCGGACGGAGGTGAACTCATGAAACGTGTACTCCTCTGTCTGCCCCTTTGTCTCCTGATGGCGTGTTCGCCCGAAACATCCAAGATTCAAGAACAGCTCGAACAGCAAACCTACACCCGCGCCGTTGAACAATCGAAACAAGACATCGATGAACCGGCTGCTCGACTGATGGTTCAGCTTGAGCGACAGCTTGCCGGTTATCAACTGCGTGATGTCTTAAAAACGGCGGAGGCGATCGAACGCCTTCAACTCGCAGCGGATCATCCCGTCCAAAAACGAGCCGAAGCCATTGCCCTCAGTGCAAGAGAGACGTTGCAACAAGTCAAACAGTTTGAAGGAACATATGAAGTTGAACGAAGCACGCTCGAAGACGAGCCGTTCGATGGAACCGGGCGCATCGATGTCTCTTTTGATGAGCAAGATACCTTGATCGCGACACTTCGCTTTGATCAGTTCGGTCTCCCCGACGCACTCCGAAACGACGAAGAAATCATTCGTTTTGAACCGGATTTCTCTGCTCGTGTCAGTTTATCCGGAGGACAAGTCAGCTATCGCTTCGTCCGTTCGACACTCCGCGTGACGTTCGAAGGACCAGGCGGTAAGCGAATCTATCAACTCAAACAACTATCAGATAAATAACCAGTAAAACGCCGCTTCACTTGAGACGATCCTCGAGTGAAGCGGCGTTTTTTTATGATTTTAATTTAACGTGTTGCTTGAACCTGCTCATACACCTGTTGGCATAATTCATGTGTCGCGAGGCTATCAGAAGCTACGACCGACTCGGAGGATTCCCCTCTGACCGTCCGAAGGAACGCGTCCAGCATATCGACGAATCCACGGCGCTTTAGCGTCGCTTCCCAGTTATCGAGCGGATACCGAAGCGTCCCTTGTTTCGTCAATTGATCGAGTGTCGTCACGTCCGTTGCGATTCGTTTTTCTTCCGGTCCCATCACCTCGACTCGTTCTTCCGTGATGCCGTTATTGCGGTTCATGACACCGATTGCCGTGATACCGTTTGAGACGAATTGAATCGTCACGTGATGCAGACCGCTTGCGTCCTGCTTACTCTTGACGTGTAGGTTTTCGATCTCACCGCATCCTGTCAAGAAACGAAGCGTATCGGCGACATGAATGAAGTCGTCGAACAGAAACGGCTTAGCGTCTTCGATGAACGACGTCCGATTCTTTTGCATGAGGACGAGATTCGGATCGTTCACCTCAAGCAAGCGCTGATGCGCTGAAGCGAAGCGACGGTTGAATCCCGTGATGAACGGTAACTGTTTCTCCTCCGACAGACGTGTCAGTTCACGAATCTCTTCGATTTCCATCGAGACCGGCTTATCAACGTAGACAGCGATTCCTGCTTCCAGCGCTTGCCGCGCTTGTTCGGCATGGACGACCGTCGCCGAATGAATCATGACCGCATCAATCCCCTCCTGTACGGCGTCAGCAAACGTCGCGTATGTTCCTGCAAAGCGATACGCCGCTTGCAACCGCTTCGCTTTTTCCTCGTCTCGCGAAATCAGATACACCTCGATATCGGATCGTTCGGCATAGACGGGTAAGTAGGCTTTTTGTGCGATGTCCCCTAGACCAATGACTGCTAATTTCATGTGAACTCCTCCTTTTCCTCTGTTGCTTACATTCCCTATGATACGTCAATTGACACGAAAAGATGGAAATCAGCTCGTTACAGGATTCGAATTCCTTTTTTTTGAAAAGAAGTGAATTTCCTTTTTTTGTTTTATGATAAAACCATATTTGAACAAGGAGGGAATGAGTTTTTATGAAGCGCTTGCTCCGTACTAGTCTTACGCTCTTATTATTGTTCGCTTTATGTCTTCCTGCCATACCGGCTCAGGCAGCCAGTTACCAAGTCGTCGTCACTTCGACGATTGGAGCGAACATCCGCTCAAAGCCGAGTACTGCCTTGTCTGCGACGATCGTCCGACGTGCCGCGTACAAGGCAAAATTCACAGCCGTCTCGTATACGAATGGCTGGTACAAGATCAAGGACGGAGGTACATATCGTTATCTATCGAACCAAGTCGCTAAAAAAGTGTCGAGTAGTTCCGTGAAGACGTACAAAATCGTCGTCTACTCGAAAGCTGGAGCGAACGTCCGGACATCACCAAGCACGGCCTCATCAAAGAACATCAAACGACTCGCATCCTACAACTCGAAGTTCAATGCAGTCTCGTACTCGAACGGTTGGTATAAGGTCAAAGGGAAAGTCAATTATTATTACGTTTCTAGCCAAGTTGCCCGAAAAGTGACGACGAGCAGCCCTAAACCATCGAGTGGCAGTTATCCGGTTGCCTCGATGCGGTATTTCAAGCTTGGATCGTCAAGTTATCAATTGACGAAAGAAAGCTTCGTCCGCCGTTATCCAGCGAGTACGACGAAACTGTTGACGGGAATCGTCGCGTATGACGAAGCGGCACGCAAAGGCACGCTCGATCAAACGTTCACCCTGACGTCTTCGATGTTATCCGTTCCTGCAGGTAGCAGTGTCGCTGGCTTCCGGGCTGGCGATAAAGTCACGATGCGTCAACTCTTGAACGGGATGCTGATCCGCTCTGGTAATGATGCAGCAAAAGCGATCGCTGTCCGGACAGCAGGTTCTGAATCGAAATTCGTCACGTACATGAACAGTCGCGCCCGTTCGATCGGGATGAGTGCGAGCCATTTCATGAACCCACATGGCTTCTATCATCCAAGTCATTACACGACGGCTGCTGATATGCAAAAACTCGCGAATACATATGCGAAGTACAGCGCGCTCATGACGATCAGTGGACGAAAATCATACCAGACGACCGTCAAAGGACCGTACGCACGGACATTGACGTGGTATCACACGAACACGTCACTTCCAGGTGATACGCGTGTTTATGCGAGCAAGACCGGTTACACACCGGAATCTGGTTACACACGTGTCTTCTTCATCAAAAAAGGCTCGACGCGATATGGTCTTGTCACACTGAAAGGATCGTTGTCCCAAACCGAGACGACACTCCGTTCTGTCTTGAACCAATGATAATGATCTTTTAATCAACAACCTGATTCCCCTTCCGGGAGTCAGGTTGTTTTTCGTTTCGCCTCTAAAATTATGCTTGCGCTGAAAACGAATTCATCTTAGAGTTAAGTTTAGAATCAGACGTCTGACGTCTTAATGAAGGAGAGTTTTACGTGGGAAATGTGAGTTTGTTATTTGGGGGCGTTGCGCTCTTTTTAAATAGTTTGACCTTGTTCGGAAAAGTCGATCTCCGTAGTGCGGGTGTCTTCAGCCTTATCACTGGTCTATTGCAGACGTTCATCGCGACCTATCTCGTCATCGGTGCAGCAGGTGATCCAGCCCTGACGTTCGGATACGCGAGCATCTATCTGTTTGCCTTTACGTATGTGTACGTCGGGATCACGTTCTTATTCAATCTCGACGGGAGCGGTGTCGGTTGGTTTTCCTTGTTCGTCGCGATTGCCGCCTTGTTTTATGCGTTCGTCAGCTTTACGACGAATGACATCATCGGTGGTGTGACCTGGTTGTTCTGGGCACTGCTCTGGAGCCTGTTCTTCCTCGGAATGGGAATGAATCGCCCGATTGATGCAATCACTGCCCGCGTTGCCCTCGTCTTGAGCTGGTTGACGTTGATCGTACCGGCACTAATTGGTCTTCGGTTCGGCTACTTCAGTTCGGCATACCAGTGGTTATGGAGCGGTGCTGCTGTTCTGACTGTTGTTTATTTCCTCTATACGATGATGAAATTCTCGATGCTTCGGACGATCCGCTCGTCGTAATAGATACAAGGCATTAAGCCGCTAATATGAAAAGAGGTTCGTTCCCGATCATGTTCTGGGAACGGACCTCTTTTCGTTCGATGTATACAGAACGCTATCATTCATCCGCGACTCCTACAGGAAAAGAAAGTGCCATCAGCACTTTCGTCAGGGATGGATCAGACCCGGCAAATCGCATGTAGTGCGAGCTGCCGCGGCTGATTTCCCGCCTGAGGAAAGCGAGGATGATTTTAGCGTTCGTTTCGTCATCAATCAGAACTGATGTCGTTTTTTCGCGTTATTCTCATCATTCCAATGCTTCCTGTAGCTGATCTTGAACTTCTTTCAACGACTTATCCGTCGGATGCCAATAGTAGATGCCATCCGATTCGATGCCACCTTTTCCGTCAAGTGATAAAGTCTCGACATTTCGTAAAGCATCCCGGTAATCTGTCGCGACGGTCCGGGCAACGGAAAACGGTACGTTCGTTTTGACGTTTTTCCCGAGTGCTTCAAGGACGGCATTGAAGCGACGAATCGAGAAGTCTTCCGTCATCTTATCAGCGACCGCCTGAACGACTTGCCGTTGACGGATTTGTCGTCCGAAATCTCCGCGTGGATCATCATAGCGCATTCGCGCATAAGCGAGCGCTTCCTTCCCGTTCAGTGAAAGTTCTCCTTTAGGGAACTGCATCTCATAGTATGAAAAATCGATATCGTTCTCGACGGTGACCCCATCGACGGCGTTGACGAGATCCGTAAAGCCGTCTAGATTGATCTCTGCAAAATAGTCAATCCGGATATCGAGCAGATGACTAACCGTATCGAGTGACATCTGTGGACCACCAAACGCATACGCGTGATTGATCTTATCATTCGACCCATTACCGATGATTTCTGTCTTCAAATCACGTGGGATACTGATCATCTGGCTCTTATTCGTATTCGGGTCAATCGTCACGACGATGATCGTGTCACTACGTCCTGTCTCATTTTTCCGTTGATCGACGCCGAGCAAGAGAAACGAGAGTCCTTTTTTCTGTTCGACGGCCTTCTCTGTCTCGACGCTCGCCTTGACCGGCACTTGTACTTGGACTTCTTTCATCGTCTGACTCGCTTTATGATAGACATATCCGCCTGAACCGAAGAGAAGGAGCAGGCAAATCCCCGTCAGTGTCAGTATGATCCATTTCCATTTCTTCATCACCCATTCTCCTTTTCTTCGATTTGAATTCAGGACGGCCGTTGTGCTTCAAGTACGAGTAAGGCATTGCGCCAGCTACCGAACAAGGCAGTGATGACACCGATGCTCGGTGCATCGCGTCCGATACTGAACCGTTGATAACTTGCGATCGTCAGATTTTCCGTTTCTTGCGCGGCTGCAGCAAGTACGTCGAGTACTTCTTCTTCCCGCCAGCGTTTACGGGGAAATTCGATCCCGATGATTTCCAGGGCGTTCGACCAAGAGCCGTACCGGCGGGCAATCGTTGCGACGGTCGGACGATTTTGACCAGCCGCCCACTTCGTGTAGGTCTGGCTCGTCAAGACCGGCAAGGCACCTTGCGCTTCAAGTAGTGACTCGATGATCCGTTGTTCCATTTCCTGTACGCGTTCCTTCAAGATATCTGCTTCTGACAATGCCTGCTGCCACGAGTTGAATTGATGGACGATATCCGTCAGGCTTGGTGCTTGCTTCTGTTGTGCCCATTCGCGGTACGTCGCGCTCGTGAAAGGATTGAGTTCCTCCCGTGCCTGACGCAAAGCGTCAATGATTTCCGATTTCGTGAACGTCAAGCGGGCTTGTCCGATGCCAGCTCGTTCCAAGGCAATCTGCCACGATCCAAACAGCATCAAGATTTCCGCGACGCTTGGATGAGTGGTGTTCAGTTGCCAGCGGAAATAGGTATTGGCCGTCAATTCATTCTTCCCGTTCGCAGCGAGACGGAGTGCGTGGATCGCTTCCTCCATATCGCGCATGACGATGTCCCCTTCCCATATATTCATGACTGGACGTTCCGGCGTACGGTCGTCTGCAAGGCGTGACGAACGTTTCGGATGACGACGGCTTGTTCGGTGAACGTCATTTGTGAAGCAGACGGAAGGCAGATGCCGTCTTCAAACAGGCGCCGGCTGACATCATTCCCTTCTGCTGTGACGAATGGTACGTCGCGATAGACGGGCTGTAAGTGCATCGGTTTCCAGACCGGGCGGGATTCTGCGTTTGCTTGTTGCAACGTCCGAATCATTGCATCACGTCGCGCTTGACCACCAGGTAAGAGAAAAGCACTGAGCCAGCGGTTGGCGAATGTTCCGGTCTGCTCGACTTGCGACGTGACGCCGTCCGGTGCAAAGGCACGATCGTAACGATCAAAGATTTTCCGCCGCGCATCGACGCGTTGATCGAGGACTTCAAGTTGTCCGCGTCCGATCCCAGCAGCGACGTTGCTCATCCGGTAATTGTAGCCGACTTCCGTATGCTCGTAATGGAGGACCGGTTGTCGTGCCTGTGTTCCAAGATAGAAGGCGCGTTCGATCAAGGCTGGATCATTTGCGACGAGCATCCCACCACCTGACGTCGTGATGATTTTGTTGCCATTGAATGAATAGATCCCGAACGTCCCGAACGTTCCTGTCATCCGCCCGTTGACGCGTGTTCCTAGTGACTCTGCTGCGTCTTCAACCAACGGGACATCGTACTCTTCACAGAGGGCGGCGATCTCCTCGATTTGCGCTGCGACACCGTAGAGATGGACGACGATGACCGCTTTCGGAAGTTTTCCTCGCGTTGCTGCCTGGATCAACGCGCGTCGGAGTGCAATGGGTGACATGTTCCATGTTTCCTCTTCCGAATCAATCAGGACGGGACTAGCACCAACGTAGCGAATCGGATTCGTCGAAGCGATGAACGTCAAGGACTGACAGAAGACGTCATCCCCCGTCGTGACACCAAGCGTCGCGAGTGCCAAGTGGATCGCCGCCGTTCCGCTACTCGTCGCAAGTGCTGCACCAGCCCCTGTGTAGGCACGCATATCTCGCTCAAAGGCGTCGACGTTCGGTCCGAGCGGTGCGACCCAGTTCGTCTCGAGTGCTTCCGTGACGTAACGTGCTTCTTGGCCACTTAAGTGCGGGATGGAGAGCGGGATGTGTTTCATGATGTTTCCTCCCTTCGAGGTGACAGCTGACGGAGTGGCGTCCGGTAGACCGGAAACCAATTCCCCGTCTCGACTTCCGGATGTTGTCGTTTGATTTGTCGTGCGAGCCGGTCATAAATCGTTGTATCAAGAATCGATGTCCCGAGTCCGAAAAATGTTCGATTCGCTTCGCCAAAAGACCGTTTGTAGGCGAGTAAGCTATCCTCATCGGATCGTGTCGTTCCGCCACCGAGATGTAACGCTTGCAGACCAGCTTGATTTGCCCAGCGAATCATCTCCGCGAATAATAGGTGATTCGGTCGAAGCGACAAGTAGGCAGGATCTGAAGCACCGAGGTGATAATGTGCGAACTGGCGACCCGTTAAGACGATGCAACCAGCGATGATTCGTCCCTCTTGTTCGGCAAGCAACAGGACATTTTTAATCCGTCCGTCGGCGAAGTGATCAAAGTAGGTCTGATCAAAGTAATACCGCGCATCGGCTTGATGTTTATCCATCGTCATCTGGTAGAGACGGGCGAAGTCCGAGTACTCTTCCGGACGCCCGAGGCGAATCGTGACCCCTTCGCGACGTGCCTTCCGGATATTGCGTCGCGTCATTTGCGAGAATCCACTTTCGATCGTCTCGAATGGATCCGTCAGCTCGAGTGTCACGGTCGGCTGCAAGATATCCGTTTGATGGCACCAGTGTTGACCGAGTTCCTGGTTGTGTAGCAAGGGATGGAAACGAACCGTCTCGGTGACGATCCCGGTCTCGTGACAGTATTGTTCGAATCGCGCGCGGGCTTCGCGAATCTGATCGAGTGACCAGATACCTGTGAAATAAGGACCACCGTAGCCGTACGGCGTCGTGATGTCTTCAAAGAGTGTACCTGGAACCCGTCGCCGCAAGTACGGATAGATCAACGTTCCGAACTCTGTTGGATAATAAAATAATTCAGGAATCTCATCGTGCTCTTTTGCGAGTTCGAAGTAAGCATGTTCGTAGTAACAATCGAGCTGATAGCTCGCGACGAGCGCGTCCCATTCCCGTGGATCCCGAATCAAGCGTTCATCGCTTAGCGACATCATGGGGAACACCTCCGTCGAGACCCTTGAACTCCCCCATACTAGTCTGGTGAGCCGTCGAGTTTCCTTCTGATGAGATGACCATTTTGAACGTCTTGAACAGGATATAGAGATCGAGTCGGAACGTATGGTTTGCCGCATACCATTGATCTTGTTCGAGGCGTTGCTGCCACGTCGTTGCGTTGCGGCCGTGAATCTGCGCCCAGCCTGTCAGACCAGGCAAGACGTCGTGACGTGTCATCTGCTCCTTCGTATAGTGATTGAGATAACTGACGAGTAAGGGACGCGGTCCGACGAAACTCATCTGTCCGCGGAGGATGTTAACGAACTGCGGAATCTCATCAAGACTTAAGCGACGAATCCACTCGAGCGATGCCGGAATCCGGTCTGCATCCGGAAGGAGTTGTCCGTCGGCATCTGTTTCGTTCGTCATCGTACGGAACTTATAGATTTTGAACAGCTCCCCCTTATAGCCAGGGCGGACTTGATTGAAGAAGATCGGTCGTCCGAGTTTCGTATAGATGACTAAGGCGACGACGGCATAAACAGGAAGTAGGATCAGGATGGCGATGAGGCTAACCGTGAAGTCGAATGTGCGTTTCATGATGACGTCCTCCTTTTACATAGCTGAAAAGAGATCAAGTTGTCGTTTGATGACGTCGGCTTCGTTGAAATGTTTCATAGCACGGTCAAATCCGTTCCGTCCCATCTCGTTGGCACGGTCTGGATGTTCGACGAGTGTGTTCATCCGTTTAGCGAGCTTTGTGACGTCGCGGACTTCAACGAGATAACCCGTTTTCCCCTCGACGACCTCTTCGCGGCAGCCGCGGATGTTTGTTGCGATGACCGGTTTAGCACTCGCCATCGCTTCGATGATTGATCGTGGTACGCCTTCGCGATGTGACGGTAAGACGAAGGCATCGACTTGTTGGAACAAGGTGGGCACATCTTCGACGAATCCGAGGTAGTCGACGTTTGGAATCTCGCGAATCCGCCGTAAGAATAAGTGTTTCGTCGTTTGATCGCGCTCGCTCGCCATCATCTCACCCGCGATGACGAGGCGAGCTTCCGGGTGACGATAGACGACATCCTCGAATGCATCGAGCAGTTCCAGAATCCCCTTCTCTTCGACGATCCGACCGATGAAGAGGAAAGTAAACGGTGCCCCGGCTTCACGCGGGCGTGGATAGAAGCGGGTCAAGTCGATCCCATTTCCAAGGTGCATCAGGCGCGTGTTCGCTTTGAAGCGTTTGCGCTGAGCGAGTTGATAATCTTCCTCGCTTTGGAGGAGCAGGTAGTCGGTTGCGAAACGTGCTAGCCACTTTTCGACGGAGTATGTCAGCTGATACGTCATCCGCCCCATCTTCTCGTGGAAGTAAAAGCCGTGTGCCGTATAGACGATATGCTTCGTTCCGGCCCGTTTCGCGGCAACGCGTCCGAGGGCGGCGGCGACCGGTGTGTGGACATGGACAGCGTCGTAGCCGTCCTCCTTCAAGATTCGCGTGATTTCTCGGATTGTCCGCCAGTTACTCGTCCAGTCGATCCGGCGCTCGATCGGAATGTCATGCATCCGGAATCCTTTGGCTGCGAGTTTTGCCGAGGCACCGGTGTCGGCACAGGCGATACCGACGTCGTGCCCAGCGTTTTGCAAAGCAAGTAAGAGCGGCTGCAACATCGTCTCTGCCGTCGTATCAAGGGCACAGACTTGAAGGATTTTTAGAGGCGCCATACGTGGACCCCCTCTGGCTGTTCTGACCGTGGTAACATCCCTTTGATGTCGACGACGATGCCGCGTCCGACTTTGAGTAGATGTTGTGCTAAATTCCAACCACCTTCGACATATTCTTCGTGTGAGACAGCGAAGATGACGACGTCGGCTGGTTTGAGTTCGCTCATTTCGAGTAAGTCGATGCCGTACTCGCGTTTCGCCTCACTTTTTTCGACGAGTCGGTCCGTCACCTGGACGTCGATTCCGAACTCTTCGATTTCACGGACGAGGTTCGCGACTTTCGAGTTACGGATATCGCTGACGTTCTCCTTGAATGATAAGCCGAGGATCGTGACGCGAGCGCCGAGGACCGGCATATTTTGTTTAATCAAGTTCTTGACGAGCGCCGTTGCGATGAAGCGTCCCATCGTATCGTTGATCCGGCGACCAGCGAGGATGACTTCCGGATGATAGCCGAGCGACTCCGCTTTCATCGTTAGATAGAATGGATCGACGCCGATACAGTGACCACCGACAAGACCTGGACGGAACGGAAGGAAGTTCCATTTCGTTCCGGCTGCTTCGAGGACTTCGAGCGTATCAATGTCCATCCGGTCAAAGATGATTGCTAGTTCGTTCATCAAGGCGATGTTGAGATCACGTTGTGTGTTCTCGATGATTTTTGCCGCTTCCGCGACCTTGATCGATGAAGCACGGTGGACACCAGCTTCGACGACCGCTTCGTAGACTTCTGCGACGATGTCGAGTGTCTGTTCATCCTGAGCAGAGACGATTTTTTTGATTGTCTTGAATGTGTGCTCGTGGTCGCCCGGGTTGATCCGCTCCGGGGAGTAGCCGACGAAGAAGTCGACGCCAGCGCGTAAGCCAGATGCTTCTTCAAGAACCGGGATACAATCTTCTTCCGTCGCCCCTGGGTAGACCGTCGACTCGTAGACGACGATGTCGCCTTTATTGAGCTGGCGACCAACGAGATGGGACGCCCGTAAGAGTGGCGTTAAGTCTGGTTGATTCTGCGCATTGATTGGTGTTGGAACAGCGATGATGATGAAGTCGCTTGCTTGCAGTGCTGCTGGATCCGAGACGTAGTCGACCGTTGCATTCTTCAACGTGAACGGACTCAGTTCGAGTGTTGCGTCGATGCCTTCTTGCAGTTCTTGAACGCGTTGTTCCTTGATGTCAAAGCCGACGACGTCTGTTTTTTCGCCAAAGGCGACGGCGACGGGAAGTCCAACGTATCCGAGTCCGACGACGGCAATCGAACGGTTGGCAATGGGAAGTGCACCGGTTTGGGCTGCTGTCGTATCTACGATGTGTTTGACTGCCTTGTTCATGGTGGGTTCCTCCTATTTCATCGACTGTTTGACGATCAACGTTTTTCCGTTTGGTTCCTGTTTGACTTGTTCGACTGGTTCAAGAACAATCTTCATCTCGGAGCCGAGCAACTTGCGCATCTCGTTCAAAAGGATCTGTTCGTGTTTCGGATGGAAACGTTTTGCATCTGGAATATACCGGAGTGTCACATGGTCAATCGTATGCTGCTCGACTTGGAGTCGTAAGACCGAATTCGGCAGTTCACGGGCAATCGTTGTAATGTCCCCTTCAAACACCTTGCCCCGCTTTTCGCTGACGATATAACTCGTTCCTCGTCCATCGATTGAAGCGATGACAGGTCCGTTTAAGCCACAGCTACATGTCTCGTCACTGAGCGTCATCCGGTCACCGATCCGGTAACGAATCAGCGGTGTCCCGCGTGTCGTAAAACACGTGACGACGACTTCACCGTCCTCTCCATACGGTTCGATGATACCCGTCTCATGATGGAGATGAAGTTTTCGATGACTACATTCTGAGATGATTGGCGCGCCTTCAGAGGAACCATATTGATCGAAGACCGGTGCGTTGAAGGCTTCCTCGAGAACCGAGCGCATCTCCTCCGTCACCGTTTCCGATGTCGGGAAGATGGCGATCAGTGGGATATCCAGTCGAATGTGATGCTTCAGCATATAGCGGGCGATTTCGACCATCGCTGTCGGTGTGCCGTCAAGTGCCTGTGGCTGGAATCGATTCAGCTCCTCGATATAAGCTGGAAAGTTCTCTTCCTTCATGTGAAAGATTGAGACGAGCAACTGATTGAGTGGCCGGTTCATCCGCCAGAAAATTGGTTTCTTTTGATCGACAGCTGTCAACGTCCGACCGGTGAAGCTCGCCCGCCGCATACCGGCGTGAAAGCCATGACGTTCCTTGAAGTAGTCGAGATGCGCCATCCGTTCCTGGACATCCTCGCGCATGAACGCGACTTGGAGCGACTTTCCGCTCGTTCCGCCCGTCCGCCCTCGGACCGGTGCATCGACGCGGGACATGAACGCATCGTTATTTTGGCGAAGCGTCTCTTTTTCAAGGATTGGGATTTTCTTCAGCTGCTCGAGTGATGTCAACGGTAACTGGATGTCATGTTCGTGAAAGAGTTGCGTGTAGTACGGTGTATGCGTCACGACGAAGGCTAGAAAGGCATTCAGGCGATCGAGTTGTTCCGCTTTATAATCCTGCGTCCGATCCTTCATCCGGAGCTCCTTCATCTTCTGTTCATAGAAGGGACCGTACCGTTCTTGCATCAACTTGCGACCGTATAACGATGTCAGCCAATTTTGGATGAAGATCGGAGAGCGGTAGTAGAATTCCTCTTTAAGCGCCATCTTGGATTTCCTCCTTCAGCAAGTAGTGACTCTCGTACCAATCGATGAATGCGTTGACACCGGCTTCGACCGTCGTCTGTGGTCGATAGCCGATCGTCTCGAACAGTGAGGAAACGTCAGCAAAGCTTTCTGGAACATCGCCTGGTTGAAGCGGCAACCCGTGTTTAATTGCCGTCTTACCGAGGCGCCGTTCGATCAAGGCAACAAATTCGTTCAGTCGAATCGGGCTGTGACTGCCGATGTTGTAGACACGATACGGGACGTTGCTACGATCCGGTAAGGGATTCGAGGCATCGAACGCTTCGTCGACTTCCGGTTCAGTTTGGAACAGGCGATAGATGCTTTCGATGATGTCGTCGACGTAAGTGAAGTCCCGCCCCATCTCGCCGTAGTTGTAGAGGTCGATTGGTTCGCCTTTCGCAATCGCTTCCGTGAACTTGAACAATGCCATATCCGGGCGTCCCCACGGACCGTAGACACTGAAGAAACGAAGTCCGGTCGTCTTGATGCCGTAGAGGCTACTGTAGGTGTGTGCCATCAGCTCGTTTGCTTTCTTTGAAGCGGCGTAAAGACTTAGCGGATGATCAACGGCATCCGTCGTCGCGAACGGCATCTTCGTATTCGATCCGTAGACGGAACTGGAGGAAGCATAAATCAGTTGTTCGACTGGGTAATGCCGACACGCCTCAAGAATCGAGAGAAAGCCGACGATGTTTGACGTCATGTAGACGTCCGGTCGATCGATGCTGTACCGTACCCCTGCTTGTGCTGCGAGATGGAGGACGAGATCGATTGATTCCTGTTCGAAGATCCGTGCGACGGCTGCCGTCTCTTCGAGTGAGACCCGGTAAAACGTGTAGTTCGTTCCAAGTTCAGCGAGCCGGGCTTCCTTTAACGTCGGATCGTAATAGTCGTTCACTTCATCGAGTCCGATGACCCGGTAACCCTCCCGGATGAAACGACGTGCGGCGTGAAATCCAATGAAGCCTGCGATACCAGTGATTAAGATCGTTTTATTCGGCACGGTGTTCGACCTCCTCGAAGTAGTGGCGCGCTTGCCAGCGCATGTAGTGAACGGATGTGTAGACGATGAGTAACATCGGGAACAACTTATACCGGTGTCGGATGGCCGTTCCGACATTACCGGTTCCTAGACCGAAGATGACGGCGTTAAGAGCAAAGAGAAGGAAAAAGAAGAAGAGGACGCTGCCGAACGGATGCTGACGGATCAGTTTAAAGGACCGGACGATCGCAAAACAGGCGATGAAATAGAAGATAGCATCAAGGAAGAAAATCAAGATGTTCATGACGCTCGACCATTGCCATGGGAATGGTGAGAACAGGAAGTAAATCGTCCGAATCGGTGAGTAGAGAATCATGTCAGCTGGACCCGTCACCGTCAATCCGTTCAGATAAGCGGATCCGCCACGGTCGTAACTCATCCCGCTGAACAACTGTCCGTTTTCTGAGACGTGGGTGAACTTCGCGAACAAGACGTCCTGGAAGCTATAGACGATGAAACCGACGACCAGTACTTGAAAGATCAGTCGTTGCACCTTAGTCGGTTCAAAGTCCATTCGTCGTGTCTCATGACTGTAAAACGAGAAGTAGACGAGTAAGACGATGATGCCGACAGCAAGACCGGAGTGGAACATCGTACTGACGAAGTAGCCGAGATACGCGAGCGTCATATACCATCCGGACTTCTCTTCCGTCCAGCGCACCATGTAGTAGAGGGTGTAGACGATACCAAGGGCGACGATCTGGTCACGCAAGAGAATCGGTGAGAGCAACAATCCTTGCGGGAAGAACGCGAAGATCAGTGTCGCTGCGAACACGTAGCGTTCTGGTAAGCGTAACCGTTGCAGCGTCTTCGCTAGGATGACGACGGCGACGATGCCGAGGATGACGTTCAAGAACTGAGCAAGGATCCGTTCCGGACCGAACATCAGGTAGAAGATTCCGAGAAACTTGGAATAAGTGCCGCGAACGACATCATTGAAAGTCGACGGATCAGTGAAGATTTGGACACCTTCGAGATGAAAGGCTTCCGTATCGTCACCACTGTGTGGCGGTAAACGAAACAGCTCAAGATCGATGAACATCAGGACCAATCGGACGAAGAAAGCGGTGATGAAGATAAGAAAGATTGGCGTCGTCTCTGCTTGACGAAGCAAGTAATAAAGAAACAACACCGAGTTGATGAGCAGCAAGGCGGTCACGTAGGTGTCCGGGAAGAGCGACCGGGCGAATTGACAAACGAGTGCTTCGATGACAATGAGTAGTAGGATTGGTCGCATCTTCTTCCCTCCTTAACTGCTTTGTTCGACGACGAGCGTGACGTTCCGTGGATATAAGGACCGATACAATGCCGGTAACAGTAGGACGATCTGAGTGACAGCGCAGAGTGTGTAAGCAATCGTCGCACCGTACAGACCGTACAGCGGAATCAACAGGCTACAAGCGATCAGGTTGACGACGACACTGCCGAAGATCGAGATCGTCTGGATCCGGAACTGCTGGAAGCCGGTCAAGAGTGCCTGAATGACGGTCGAGTTGTAGAAAAAGAGTGAGGCAACCATCATCAAGACGAAAATCAGATGGTATTGAACGAACGACGCGTTGTAGAAAATCGTCAAGCCCCACTTACCGAAGAAAATCGCTCCGACAATCAACAGGATGCCGACGATGTTCGTCATCAGTAACATCGAGCGAGTCAGCTTGCGCAGTTCCGGTAAACTTTGGCGTTCGCCCGTCTCAGACGAGAAGTTCGGTAGCAAGACGGCGATCAAGGAGTGGATGAACAGGCTACCGAGTACGAGTAGATAGGCGATGCTGGCGTAATAACCGAGCTCTTCCGTCCCGATTGCGTGACCGACGAACAACCGCGGAATGTTCGCGTTCAAGGCGATCAGGAGTGCGACAAATCCGAGTGGCATCGCTTTGAGGAACAGCTCCTTGCCTGACCGATATCGTAAGTCGAGCGCTTGATTGTCAAAGCCACGACCGACCCGGCGAATCGTCGGTAAGTCGTATGCGAGTAGCATGATCAAGTTCCCAGCAATCAAGGCGAGTACGAATCCGTGAATTGAATGGGTCGTAAAGAGGACGAGTGCTGCGCCTGAGACGTTCAAGAGACTCCGGAAGATCTTCGAGACCGCGACTTCCTTGAAGGCAGTGTGTCCTTGCAAGAAACCGTAAGCGAGATCGGCGAACGACTCCATGTATTTATTGAGATAAACGAGCAGTGTCAGGAGTAGGATGTCCGCTTCACCGAAGAAATAATAGACCCCAAGGAGGACGAACACACCTGCCGAGAGGAGTGAAAAACGAGTCTTGATGAAGAGCCAGAAGTTCGTCAGTCCAGCCCGTTCTGCCGTCAGGATCGTACTGGCGTTCAGCCAACAGAACATGACGATCGGTGCAGTGATGGCAAGGGCATAGTTGAAGTAACCGATGTTGAGCGGTGTGCTCCATTTGATCAGGAGCGTCAAAATCATCCATTGATGGAGCGAGTACGCCGTATCGGCAATGAAGATGAGATTGAAGCGGGACAGCCGGGCCGTTTTCATCGTTTCCCCTCCTCTCTATTTGCGAGCAATCCGTATCGTTGGTGCGACCGGGTCGGTATCAGTTTCGTTCGTGACGTCTAACAAATACTGGCGGAGTGCTTCGTCCTGACCGAGCGCTTGGGCGATCTCACGCAAGTACGGGTCGACGGATCCAAAAGGTCGGGTCTTACCGACAAGGATCTTGTCAAAGACGAGTTCGTCATGCACTTCATCGCGAGCGAGCAGTTCCTCGTAGAGTTTCTCGCCTTTTCGAATGCCGCTGTAGACGATTGGAATCTGCTCTTCCGTGAAGCCACTCAAATGAATCAAGTTCTTCGCCAGTGTCGTGATGTGGACTGGTTCACCCATATCGAGAACGAATACTTCGCCACCTTTCGCGAGGACACTCGCTTGGATGACGAGACGACTCGCTTCCGGGATCGTCATAAAGTAGCGCGTCATCCGGGGGTCGGTGATCGTGATCGGTCCGCCTTTCGCGATTTGTTCCTTGAACAGTGGAATGACGGAACCACGACTCCCGAGGACGTTTCCGAACCGGACGACGGCGAATGTCGTCTCGCTATTTCTCGCCATCTGCTGGATGACCATCTCGGCGATTCGTTTTGTCGCCCCCATCACACTCGTCGGGTTGACGGCCTTATCGGTCGAAATCATGACGAAGCGTTTGACACCAGCTGCTTCCGCCGCTCGAGCAACGTTGCGTGTGCCGTAGATGTTGTTCTTGACGGCTTCGCTCGGATTATCTTCCATCAGTGGCACGTGCTTATGGGCTGCTGCATGATAGACAAGATCCGGTTCGAACCGTCGCATGACTTCAAGCATCCGGTCACTGTCCTGGACATCGGCGATGACGGATTCGAACTGGATGTCCCGGCTGAGACACTCGAGCTCCCGGCGGATCAGGTAGATGCTGTTTTCACCGTGTCCGAGAAGGATGAGCCGTTCAGGACGGAAGCGAATCAGTTGCCGACAAATCTCGGAACCGATCGAACCACCAGCACCGGTGACGAGGACGGTCGCGCCATGAACGCTTCGTTCGATTTCCGTAATATCGAGTTCAACCGGTTCCCGACCGAGTAAATCAGCAATCGAGACTTCACGGATTTGTTTGATGGAGACTTTTCCGGATGCTAGTTCGACGAGCATCGGTAACGTATGCGCTTCGACTTGGGTTTGTTTGATCCGGTTCAGCAATTCAACCCGTTGCGGATACGGTAACGATGGGATCGCCAGGACGACTGCTTCAATTTTTTGTTCTTCGATGATGCATTCGAGTTGGTCGATTGCTCCGATGACGGGAACACCGTGAATCCGCATCCCGCGTAATTCAAGCGAATCATCAAGTAAACCGACGACGTTTAAGATGTGCGATTTTTTTTGTTTCAGCTCTTTTGTGATCATCTGACCAGAAGCACCGGCACCGATAATGAGTGTTCGTTTGCCGAGCGTCTTATTGTCAGGAACGAGTCTTAAGCTACGTCCACGAATCAACAACCGGACGAATAAGAGACCGTTTAGGACGAGTCCCGTCTGCAGGAAGATCGCTCGTTCGACCGCAAAGTCGAACAAGGCGTATTCGAGACCCAGTAAAACGAAGCTGCTAGCGAGGACGACGACGAGTAAGACGGCAAGATCACGAAGGCTCGCGTAACGCCAGATGATTTGATAGAAGCGCATCCAGTGTGCGACGAATGTAAGAGCGACCCACTGGATGAGGGCGATTTCGAGTGCGTCCTGCAACTCGAAGTTGACGGTGAGATGGAGCGGATTAAAGAAGTAGAACGTAACGACAGTCGCGAGTGCGATGATTCCCGCGTCGATCAGGCGAAGGAGTCCGATTTTCAACTGCCGACGGTACGGGGTGAGCGGGGAATGCTGCATGACGGTGTCTCCTCTCCTCTCTCATGAATGACTGCGGGGAATCGCTTTCGGATAACTATCAGTGGATTCGCGTGTCGCTTCCTTTTTGCTTAACGAGCGAGAATAGACGATCAGGAGTCCGAGCATCAGACCAAGGACGCCACCGATCCCTGTATTCATTAGAATGTTCGGTGATACAGGTTTCGTTGGAATCCGTGCGCTCGAGAACACTTCCGTCTTACTCGTGTTGATCAGTTGTGGAAGATAATCCTGGAAGACTTCCGTCATCGTATTCGCCTGGATGGCTGCCTGCTCCGCCGAACGATCCGTGACGGATAAGGCGATGACTTGCGAATCCAGATTGCTCGAGACCGTCAGACGATCCGTCAAATCGAATAACCGCTTGTCAGTGACGTCCATCTTTTGGGCAACCTGATCGACGACCTCCGGGCTTCGTAAGATATCTTGATAGGTACTGACGAGTGTCGGCGTCGATGTCGCCTCTGCGTTCGCTTGAGGAACGACGAGGATGTAAGCCGTCGCCTCGTATGTCTTCGGAATGACATACGTGCTAAGCGCATATCCAGCTCCCGCGAAGAGAATCATGAAGAGTGCGAGTAGCCACCAGCCGCGTCGGAGTGTCGTTAGATGATCTCCGAAGGTTTTTCTTTGATGCATCGAGCTCAATGTTGTTCACCTCTTTCTGGCTTGACCGAATGGATGGACATTGGTTATGTCTACACCTTATTTCCAATCGACTCCCAAAACAATTAGAGCTTGGTGGAAATGATTATATTTTTTTCGGTAGCTATCTCGCTTGCGTGACACTAGTTCACCGCATGAATTCATGTCACGAAAAAAACGCGATTCACGAAAAAATGATTGCGTTTTCCTTAATCTTTTTTCATTTATCTGCATGATGTTTTGAAAGATAAGGGTAAATACCAATTTGATGATTAAAAAGTGCTCAAATCGGTAATAAGTCCTATATGAAGGGTGGATAGTCTTTAGAAATCATGTTAAAATCAGCCAATATACCCACATCGTTTGCCTTATCCATCCTAGTCGTTTGGATCATGCTCGATGCTTGGATTCGTCCCTTATCCTTCACGGACGAAGTGTTGCCGAAACAGTGGTCTCTTTGGTTGCTTCCGGTCTACATCGTTCTGTTCAGCGTCTGTTGGCTCATCTTACGACCGTTCTATCGCGCCAACCGAGCGACTGGACAACAAATTGCACTTATTTTTCTGATTTATCTGACATTTCATATCGTATTTTTCTTTTTTAACGCAAATACGGATCGTGTTCTTGCTTCGCTTTACCTCATTTCGACTTGGCTTTTCGTCGGCATCGTCTCTTCGCTCTCACGTACATCGATCGACCAATGGCATCGTCTTCTGTATTACTTCCTTTACGGACAAGCCGTCTTTCTCGCTTCCTACGCACTCATCGTCTCGTTTGGCACAGAGTATGTTCCGGTCGAAAACCTACAATGGCTTCGAATCGGTCCTTTGTCGTTTCCTCAGCTGTATGTCGGGGAGCAAAGTTCATTCCTTCGCCTTGCTGGACTGATGAACAATCCGAATACGTTCGCAGCGTGGCTCGTTCCGGGAGGACTGCTTGCTTGGTTCTATCTACTGCGACAGTTTCCACGTGGGCAAAGTCTTCTGCACGCTGTTTTCTTACTCCTGACCGTCATTGCTTTGCTAAGGAGCGGTTCGCAGACAGGAATCTACTCCTTCGTCCTCTTGGCACTCTTGACGAGTATTCGAATGGTTCCGGGAACGAGACGCCGGGTGCAGGTAGCTGCCTGTTATGTGACAGGAAGCCTGATCTTATTTGCCGTCTTCGCATTTCAAGGTCTGCTTCCCCGTTTGCTCAGTCTTAACGGACGATTTACGCTTTGGCAAGCAGGATGGCACGCTTCCGCTGACGCGCTCTGGTTCGGTCACGGGATTGGAAGTGCCCCGCGTGGACTGCAGGAACAACTCGATGAGCGGATTCTTTATACATTTCACAGCACACCGATCACGTTTCTCTACGAATTTGGTCTCATCGGTTGTCTGCTGTACGGTGCAGTCTTTCTGTATCTGTTTTATCGACTGCTTCGCATTCAGACGACGGATCTCGCTTTCCTCGCGCTCTTGCTAGCCAGCTGGCTCGGGTTACTCCAATTCACGGAAAGTGTTCTCGTCAGACCGAGTGGATTTTATTTCATTTGGCTCAGCCTTCTTGCTTATGCGTCGCTTCGTCGACTTCCACCTCACGACAGTACCCACACCTAGACACACCTACACGAAAGGGGTATGACATCATGAAGAAATGGACAGAACAACAAGTCATCGATAGCCTGATCGAAGCTAATATCGAATATCCCTCTCTCGACGCAAAGACATATGCGCGCTGGTCGGTCGGAAAAGACATTCCATCGATCACGACGATCATCAATGTATTCGGCTCTTGGCGTGAAGCACTCCAAGCTGCTGGTCTCTCATCGATCCGTCCGTATTTTTCAGATGAAGAGATTCTTACTTTCATCAAGGAAGCATCGACACGTTTACATCCCTTCCATAGTAATAGCTACCGGGAGTGGGCAAAGGCCAAACACGGTCCATCCTTGACGCTAATCAACTTACGTTTCGGTTCTTGGTCACGCGCACTGGAAGAAGCACAAATCGAGATGACCCGCTCCATCTCGATGACCGAAGAACGGATCATCACCGCCTTACTCGAAGCTTCTGATGTCCTCCCCCGTCTGACGACACAGACGTATGCGATTTGGGCACAGGAAAATGGTCATCCGACAGTCGCGACGATTGCCCGTAAATACGGTTCATGGGCAGATGCCCTCGCTTGCCTCGACATCGCACCGCCTCGCCGGAAATGGGTCGAAGAAGATGTCCTTGAAGCACTGCGGCAGGCACAAGAAGAATTACCTTCCCTCAGTATCATTCATTACCGGAAATGGGCGGAAGGTCGCTCGGTTCCGAGCACCTCGACGATCAACGCTCTCTTCGGTAGCTGGACCTCCGCCGTGCAATGCCTCAAGCGTGCACGCGTCTCTCTTTCTTGATTCTGCTCTTCTACCTAAAAGGAGTGACCCGGTATCACTACCGAGTCACTCCTTTTTCGTACGCTTATGGTTTTTTGATTTGCTCAAGCAAAGCTGCAGGCAACAGCGTCACCGTGTCGTGCTTCAATAGATAGATGTCTTCCGCATATGCCCCGATGCGTCGGGGATTACGTCGTCCCTGTAGATTGTTTCGGATTGCTTTCGGAAAATTAACGCCGCATTCATAAGCATGTGGATATCCCCCACCGAATCGCGGATTGATTTCTGATAAAAAGAGCGTTCCGTCGACATCGAACAGATCGAAATCCAGCGGACCGACAAGACCAGTTCCATCTAAAACCTGCTCGACCAGTTCAAAGACATCGTCGCGTTTAACGGAGCGACTCTTATCCGTTTCCCCTGCACGCATGACGAGTTTCTCCTTGATGAAGATATCGGTCACTTCATGCGTCAACCAGTCGACATAGACATCGACACCGAGTTCTTGTCCTCTTAAGTATTCTTGAATCAATAAATCCGGATGGACGGCAAACAGTCCTTCAACGACTTCGAGGGAGGAGACCGCCTGGACATGGAGACTGGCACTCCCATTGCGTGGTTTGACGAAGACCGGGAACTGTACCTCCCCTTGCGCAAGTGCGCTCCGGAATGCTTCGAGCGTCACGTATGTCCGCGCATGCGCAATCCCTTCCGCGACACAATACGTATACATCGCGTACTTGTCGAAACAGAGACGACAGGCGTCCATTGGCGAGACGAGAACCGTGACACCGATGGCTTCAAACCGTTCCGTCGCCGCTGCGAGCAACTCCAGTTCAGGATCAATCAATGACAATAGCGCCGTCACCTGTTCGCGCTGACACAACTCCAGCAAATGATCGATATAATCCGGTGCATCGATGCAGGGAACGAGATGATGGCGTTCTGTCATATAAAGACCCGGTGCAAGTGGATTACAATCCGCAGTACTGACGTGACCGTCCGACATCTCATGGACGAAGTACTCGACCAGTTTTGTCCGGCGACCGACGCTTGTCATCAACAAATGGGCAGTCTTCATAGGGCAATCTCCTTCGTTAAAAGTGATGCCTTTTCTTTTCGTGCCAGAAAGAAAGACTTCCTGCTTGGCGCTGTACTTTTTTCCTACGAACGAGCAGATAACATCCGATTCCGATCAATGCTCCGGTTCCATCGAGTAGCACATCTTGGACGAGACCAGTCCGGTCACCCGTTAAAATTTGATGAAACTCATCAAACACAGCGATGGTGATTGCTAACGAATAGGCGAACAAGACGGCAAGTCCTGGTGTCAGGCGACGGCGTGTTAAATCGATCAATCCGATGCCTAATACGAGAAACGTCGAGACGTGGGCTGCTTTTCGGATGAAAAATTCAATGAAGCCACTTCGTCCGAGTGCTGCAACACTGACTTCTCCATGATAGGAGAAGGAGATGAATCGCAGATGATCGCCGAATCCTAACGGGATGTATCGAGATAACCCCGGCTTGATGGATTGTGCCTGATACGGCATCGAACTCGAGATAAAAAGGATCAATAGAACGGTCAGGACGACGTAGCCGGACCACGTGATTTTTTTCATGAACACACTCCTTTTTTTAGATCACTTTAGAATAACATGGGTGGAAACAATAGGCGATTTCTCCTGAAATTCAATTTCTATTTTAACCCATTTCATATTTTTAGTTTCCTTGAAAAACGATATTTTACATTTCACAGGTTTCTTTTATAATGAAAGTGGTTAATTAGTACTATACACGATGACCTGCAGAATAGGAGTGGAGTGCCATGAACCGTGCACTAGGTAAAAAAATCATGCAATTGCGCAAACAACACAAGTATACTCAAAAGTTTTTAGCTGAACGATGTGGAGAAACAGCAACGGACATTTCCGCTTACGAACGTGGTCAGCGCATGCCCTCTCCTCAAGTCCTAGAACGATTAGCTCTTGCTTTAGACACGACGGTCATCGATCTCATCGATCCGAAGTATGTACAGCATCCTTCGTTGAATGAATTCATGCAACAAGCGCTTGAACCATCACAACCGCTTGATCTGAAACTCATTCTCGAAGACTTACTCGTTCACCTCAGCCTATCGAAGGAAATCTATTTTGATGGTCGCCTCGTCTCAGCGAACATCCGAGATGAGATGGCAACGTCCATTGATCAGGCATTAAAACGAGGGCTTTCCTCCATCGAGGCGTAAAAAGGGATCAAAATCAGCTGATTTTGATCCCTTTTTCTTATTCTGTTTGGACAATATGGTCGATGTACAATTGTCCGTCTTCATATGTCGCTTCTAATAGTTGACGAAAAAACGCATTTTCACTTGTTTTCTCGGATACGAATACACGTGTGTAATGCTTATGCGCCTGCTCGAGTACACTGAATTTCAGAGTACGGGCAGATGAAGAGAAGAACAATTGACGACCGGGATGACCAAAGGCGTCCGTTGCTTTCGATTCTTCTAAGAAGTGAAAAGATTCATCTGGAAACAAGGTCTCAATGAACGATAAACAGCTTTGCTGAAAGGTACTTCCGCTCTGATTTTCCATGATGTGTCCGGCTCCTCTTTCTTATGATGTACTTTGAATCATGCAAAGGAAACTACTGTATCTCATTACCCGGTCTTTAGACCTATTCAAACCAATATATTACATATATTTTTTATTTTATTATTACATTATATTTTGCATTTATTGTTTTTCGAACTCTAATACCATCATTGTCTTTCCTTCATATAGAAATTGTCCATGATAACGCGATAATGTTGCAAATTCAAACAGCGTTTTTGGTTCGTATAGATATTCGACCGCATAACTGACTTTTTCTTCTTGTCCGGATTTGAGATAAGCGTTGAACAAGAGACGTTCCCCATCGATGTGATAGCCATAGAAAAGTAATGTCTTTTGAAAGCGTCGTGTCGCAATCGGATGGACAATTGATTTTAGGTGATCGATGTGATACAAGGACACGAGCAAGCGTCCGCTCGGTCGTAGCAACTGACGGATGTTTCGGAAGAACAACAGTAATTCCCCGCGCGTATAACGTAAAATCGTCGTTCCCGGTAAGATGATTCGATCAAAATACTCAGGTCCGACGACGTCCGTCACGTCATGACTCCATCCATAAACCTTATGCTGATACTCCTCCGCGATTTGCTTCGTCCGCGAAGCTTCCGGTTCAATCAGATAAAGATCATACCCCTCGTCCGACAAAAGATTAAACAGGGATGGATCAAACGTTCCGTAAAATAGGATCCGCTCTCCTTTTTGTAGATAACGTCGATAGAGCATCAACTCATCGACTTCATTTAACTGTTGTGCTTCTTGGTACAATCGACCAATTCGTTCATCTGCCTGGACATGATCGAGCACTTGGACACGGGAGTAGCTACCTTTACGCAAAAACGGACCAAATAAGACCTCACCCATGATACATCAACTCCTTGTAATGCTGAATTGCTTCCTCATAATCTGCGCCCAGTCGCTCTGGCAACACGTCGAATTGTTCCTTTTGATCCGCTTCTAAAATCCAGAGGAACGCTTCGTTCGTCTCGAACAGACGTAACGTCGTTCGGTCGAACGCAAAACACCCTTCCTCATTTTGAATGCCGATCAATGTTAACGGTCCAATCCGTCCAGACGTCCGGGGTAATTCAAGATCCGAGTAAGGGGTGATGAAGCGGCTCGTCCCTTGAAACGACCCTGCTAGTTGATACAACAACGGAAATAAATCCAGTTCCGTTTGCGATGCGAGCGCCTCCGGTTGAGGTTGCTGTTCTCGAATTAATTCAATATCGCTTGAAATATCTACACTCAACTGAATCGTTTTTTGTCGATCAGCGTAAATCCCGTCCGCAAAAAAGAACAGGCGATGCGAGACGCGTAATCCGCTTAATGTCGCATAATCGAGAATCCCCATCGATTGATCGTTTTGAATGCGCCCCGTTTGCTGCCAGTCTTGTAACCGCTCCGCAAGGGCATCACGAGATAAAACCGTCAGCTGTGACGCAAGTGACGGAGACAAACCGTCTGAGAATGTCAACAAAATCGGGGTCCGGCTCATCAGTTCGATGATCGGAAGATCGTGCCGCATCGGATGGTCAAAATAGATGACACTATTGATCGTCATCATTCGAAAACTGTCTACTGGAATCCGGTCCAACAATGAGCTGTCCTCAATGTAGACATGACGTAGCGGTTGCGGATGGTGCGGCACGGATGCGGGATAGACACCCGTCATCAACGAAAGGAGAGCATGATGAACAGCCGGAACGGATGCCGAAACCGGCATCTCTTCCTGCGGTAAGAAGAGACCGGTTAGGAAATCTGGTTGACCGAACAGAACCTCCCCGTTCTGCCGGATCAAATGAAACTGGACGTGTAGCATCTCGTGTTGCAAATAGGCAACGAGACGCAACGTACGCTCCCCTTCTCCTTGGAGGACGAAGACATAGTGCTCATATTCCTGAAAATCCATGTAATCGAGTAAATCATGAAACGTATGCGTATCATAATCAAAGGCATCGATTGAAATACGATGTGTCTCACAAAAAGTCTGCATCGCGGTAGAGGGCAAGGAACGTTGTAACCAGCCGTCTTGTTCCGATAAAAGTGATAATCCGATCATGTCCTCTCTCCTTTCTCTTTAAGTGATTGAAAAAAGGGCTTCATTCTCTACGATCCGAATGAAGTCCTTTTTGTGTGTATTAAGCCGATTTAACATTTGCTTTTGGTTTCGTATTAGTCCGGTCCATTTCCCGATGAGCGAGGGGGGCGACGGAGACGGTAGCAGGATTGAGACACCAAGCGCATGAAGTCATGTTACGTCGCGTTTCTTTTAAGATGAGTGTCATGGTTGTACCCCTTTCTGAATCAAGTGAGATGGTCGTTGAAACATTGATACGAAATCAAGTAAATTAGTGGTGTCCCGTTCAATTCGCTTCTATAATAGAAATTGGTACCCTGTACCAGTTCAATCTTTACGAAAGGACGAGGAGCCGATGGATCAATTCATGTCACCGCAAATCGGCTTAGCATTACGCCGACTGCGAAAGAAACATAATCTGACACAAAAAGATTTAGCAAACGGAATTTGCAGTCAAGCAGAGATCAGTAAGATCGAGAGTGGCACCCATTCACCGACGGTCGAGTTGCTTTATGCGTTATCACGTCGATTACAGGTACCGATAACTGCATTTCTTAATAACAATAATTCTCATGTTGACTCTCTACGTTTGACGGATGATCGGTTATTGACCGCTTTTCAAAATCAAGAATATGAAATGATCTATCGAGAAGCTCAAGAAAAAGTAAATTCAATCAGTTTTGATGAAGAATTAAGGTCACTTTACTCATACTATCTCCATATAAGTGCATATCGCATGAATAAAATAGATTACCGAACTTGTATAGTAGAATTGCAACTACTTGCAGAGAAATATTCAACTATCTATTTTTCGCCTAAAATGCTGGTTCGGTTAAAATCAGCAATCGCTACTCTTTATTATGAAAAAAACAACTATTTGTACGGTCTTAAAGTATACGAAGAATTAATCAACTTAAAATTTGATAGCGACGAACTTTTGGTAGAAAAGATACGAATTTTATATAACACTTCAAAAGTATTAATTGATTTAAGACGACCAACAGATGCTTTAAAATACATCAATGATGGCATACTGCAATGCTTACGATTTAAAGATATGTCATTATTAGGTCAACTCTATTATCAAAAAGCTTATGCCTTAGAACTCATGGAAGAAGAATTAAGTTTGATAAAAGACTCCTATCAAAAAGCTTATCTTCTATTTGACATATTACAAATGAATGAGTATAAACAAATTCTTTCAAATGGAAAAAGTCAATTTCTTGAGCAGTAACCGATTAAACAAATGGTTTTACTAAGAACTCTGCTGGAAGATCATTCTTCGCGACTTGTTTTACTGAGAACTCTGCTGGAAGATCATTCTTCGCGACTTGTTTTACTGAGAATTCTGCTGGAAGGTCGTTCTTCGCAACTTGTTTCACTGAGAATTCTGCTGGAAGATCGTTCTTCGCGACTTGTTTCACTGAGAATTCTGCTGGAAGATCGTTCTTCGCAACTTGTTTCACTGAGAATTCTGCTGGAAGATCGTTCTTCGCAACTTGTGTAGTGTTATTTGATACCGATACACCAAGTCCTAATACTAATAAAGCACTTGTGCTTGCTACGACTAATTTCTTTTTTAAGTTCATTTAAATAACCTCCTATTATTTTTCGTATGGCTTCGTAACAACATCATATAACCTTAGACCCCCTCTAAATATTCGAATACGAATATTTATGGTATTTTACACATTATTCTCACTTTCTATTACTTTTGGTGCGGGTCATATGTCCCGAATATTGCATTTTTTTTACAAATCATCTATCAATATGTCGAACTCGTGTATGAAAATAGATTTTTTTGAATATTCTATCATGATGAAATTTCGTAACAAACAAAAAAGAGAGCTGGTTCAACTCACACTGAACTGCTCCCCGTCAAGTAGACAGGATAAATAATAAAAATCACTTAAACGGCTTGCGCTCTGTATTCTAACGGAGCCAAGCCGTTTA
>NZ_JACSNE010000017.1:0-67153 GCF_018619035.1 Exiguobacterium sp. s168
CCGAAGAGTTCCGTCAGTTTCCTGCGCTCGACTTGCATGTATTAGGCACGCCGCCAGCGTTCGTCCTGAGCCAGGATCAAACTCTCCATAAAGTGTTTGACTTGCTCGTTGTTGTGACCGAAGTCACGATTGACGAAGCTTGCGCTTCATTCGTTTTTGTATTCCGTAGAATACGATTTTTGCCTCATCGTTCAGTTTTCAAAGTTCGTCCGCGCCTGTTTTGGCGACTCAATTAGAATACCAAGTCCGAAACAAGAAGTCAACAACTTTTTTGAAATTGTTTTTCTCGTTTGTTTCAAGCGCTTGTCGTTGTTAAGGACATGTAATAATATATCATGCGTTTTATTATTGTGCAACACTTATTTTAAAATTGTTTTTAAAATCATGAACAAGCCTCTTGAACCTTATGATTTCGGCTCAAGAGGCTGTATTTTCCCTATTAATCCATCAACTGAATAATACTATATTGTCGTTCTTCCATTAAATCAATAATCGTCATCCGTCCCTGTTCTTCGTAAGAAATGACAGGTCGATCAAAGACTGGATTCTTGCGAGTGATGGTTGCAATCTTTCCGTTACTCATCAGCACGCGATCACCGACTTCTATTGGTAGAAGTAATTGTCCGAGCAATAGTACATACTTTGAACAATATTGCATCGGTCTTGCTTTTAAATGACGATAGGCATCAAACGGCGTATAAGCTTCCCGGTACGGACGCCAACTCGTCATTGCAGCAAAGACGTCTGCGACGATGAATAATCGTGTATGATCTGCAATCTTATCTCCTTTTACCTTTAAAGGGTAACCCGTTCCATCTAAACGTTCATGATGTTGAACAATTAAACGATTCACAGTATCCGAGATAATCGTCTCCTTTTGCAAGGCTTGATATGCCATTGCCGGGTGACGTTGAAAAATTTCTTGTTGCATCGCTTCATATCGTTTCGTGTGACGCCATTCCATGATCCGCGCTAATCCGTAATCTGCAAAATAGGATGCCGTCCACAGCTCATGAATCATTTTTCGTTCTTTCCCGACTGCTTCCGCCAGCATTTGGGCTACTGCCCCTCGATAGATGGCATGTCGAACGGTATAAGCTTCCGTTCCCCGCTCTAGGAAGAATGGTAAGACATCTTGTCTCGTAATCCGTTCTGGAACGGACTGTTTGACCCAGCTCAATGCTTCGTATACATTCGGCTTCATTCCTTGTTCCCATGACATGAAGACTTTATTATAAAAGCGAATGAATTCTTCGAAGGGATGTTCCACATGGGCTTCAACCGTTTCAATCTGTACTTCTTCATCTGCACCGAAATCAGGTCGATCCTCAATGACGACTTCCTTGATTAAGAACCGTTGGATTCGTCGTAACTCATCGGTTCCTATTTTTTTCCCTGCTTCTACGATCGGATGATCCGTATGTAAGTAGATGGATTCAGTCAAACGATCCCCGATGCGTAATTGGTCACTTGCCACTCGCATATCGCTTCGTTCCTTTCTCTTCTTTCTATATATGTAGATAAAAGCAGCAGAGTAGTATCACTCTGCTGCTTCCTTGCTGACGTCTTGCTTACTCTTCCGCTTCTTCTGAAGCATCCGATTCGACTACATTCTCTTCTACTACAAGATCCGTGTCTTCTTCCGTTTCATCAGTCTCTTCTCGTTTCAGTTTCGCAACCGTTGCAACACGGTCACCCTCTTCAATTCGAATGACCTTCACCCCTTGGGTATTGCGACCGACACGTGAAATGTATTGCGAGTCTGTCCGAATGACGATACCACTCTCTGTCATGATCATGATGTCATCATCGACATCAACGATTCGCATGGCAACGATTTGACCGACGCGATCCGTCACCTTACTCGCGATCAATCCTTTACCACCACGAGACTGACTACGGAACTCGGTCATCGGTGTTCGTTTACCGAATCCTTTTTCCGTAATGACAAGAACATCTTGTGCATCACGTGCAAGTTCCATCCCGACGACGAAATCGTCTGGGCGTAATGTCATCGCTTTAACCCCACGAGCGCCACGTCCCATCGAGCGGACATTCGTGATTGGGAAACGAATCGCTTTCCCGCTTGTCGAAACAGCAAAGACTTCATCGTCCGTCGATGCGAGACGAACTGATGTCAACTCATCGTCTTCAAACAATCGAATCGCGATCAAACCGTTTTTGTTGATTCGCGCATATGCAGACAACGGTGAACGTTTGACGCGTCCTTTACGTGTCATGAAGATCAGTGATTTTTGCTCATCTTGAACGACTTCTTCTGTTTCGAGCGTTTCTTCCGTCTCTTCAATCTCTCCCTCAATCACCTCGACAGGTGCTTCAGTTGCTTGTTGCTCCTCGAGATAACGTTTGAAGTTGACTGGAATCATCGTCTCGACCTTTTCGTCGCGTTCGATTTGGATGAGGTTGATGATCGGTACACCTTTGGATGTTCGGCTCATCTCTGGTACTTCGTATCCACGAATCCGGTAGACTTTTCCACGGTTCGTAAAGAATAAGATCGTATCATGCGTCGAACAAGACAAGAGACGCGTGACGTAATCCTCGTCGTTCGTTCCGATTCCCTGAACCCCACGTCCGCCGCGGCGTTGTGTCCGGTACGAATCCGTCGTCATCCGTTTGATGTAGCCACTGCTTGTCAACGTGATGATGATATCCTGTTCCGGAATCAAATCTTCGTCTTCGAATTCGATGTGGTCCATGCGGATTTCCGTCCGACGTTCGTCGTTGAAACGTTCTTTCAACTCCTCGAGTTCTGTCCGGATCAAATCAAGCAAGACTTCTTCACTCGCAAGGATGCGGTTCAATTCCGCGATCAATTGCATGATTTCGTCATATTCTGCTTCGATTTTCTCCCGTTCAAGACCTGTCAGGCGTTGCAACCGCATATCGAGAATCGCTTGTGATTGTTTCTCAGATAATGCAAAACGCTCCATCAACTGTTCACGTGCTGCGTCCGCTGTCCGGTTCCCGCGAATGATTTGAATGACTTCATCCAAATGATCGAGTGCAATCCGTAAACCAGCGAGCAAATGTTCACGTGCTTCTGCTTTTTCGAGATCGAACTGTGTCCGACGACGCACGATTTCTTTTTGATGCTCGAGGTAATGATATAGCATTTCCTTGAGCGTCAATGTTTTCGGACGTCCGCCGACGATCGCAAGCATGTTGACACCGAACGTCGTTTGCATCGACGTCTGTTTATACAAGTTATTTAAGATGACGCTCGCATTGGCGTCACGACGGACTTCCATGACGATGCGCATACCGCGGCGATCTGACTCATCCCGTAAATCGGTGATGCCTTCGATCTTTTTCTCGCGGACGAGATCGGCAATCTTTTCAACGAGGCGGGCTTTGTTGACCTGATAAGGCAACTCCGTCACGATGATCCGCTCCCGATCTTTTTTCGTCTGTTCGATTTCAGCTTTCGCACGGACGATGATCGAGCCACGTCCTGTTTCGTAAGCGCGGCGAATCCCACTCCGTCCGAGAATCTCACCAGCTGTTGGGAAATCAGGTCCCGGAATGTGCTGCATCAGTTCTTGGATCGTGATTTCGGGATCGTGAGACAGTGCCAAGACACCATCGATGACCTCACCTAACTGATGCGGCGGAATGTTCGTTGCCATCCCGACCGCAATCCCGCTCGACCCGTTGACGAGTAAGTTCGGGAAGCGTGACGGTAAAACTTCCGGTTCGCGTTCCGAACCATCGTAGTTATCTTTGAAATCAACTGTGTTTTTGTTGATATCGCGAACGATCTCCATCGCGATTTTTGACATACGAGCTTCCGTATATCGCATCGCTGCCGCCGAGTCACCATCGACAGAACCGAAGTTTCCGTGTCCATCGACAAGTTCGTAACGGTAGCTGAAGTCTTGCGCCATGCGGACCATCGTGTCATAGACAGCAGAATCCCCGTGCGGGTGATACTTACCGATGACTTCCCCGACGATACGGGCAGACTTTTTATGTGGTTTATCGGCACGAATACCGAGGTCGTTCATCGCATAGAGAATCCGGCGGTGTCCGGGTTTTAAGCCGTCCCGTACGTCCGGAAGAGCACGTGCGACGATAACGCTCATCGCGTAGTCCATGAAGGACGTACGCATCTCTTGACTGATATTAATATCCTTGATGATTCCGTGATTTTGTTCGGACATGCTTCTGGCCACCCTCTCTGTTCAGCGTTAAATATCCAGGTTCTTGACGTAATGCGCGTGTGATTGAATGAAGTCGCGTCGTGGTTCGACTTGATCTCCCATCAAGATATCGAAGACTTCATCCGCTTCGATCGCATCTTGAAGCTCGACACGTAACATTTGACGACCACTTGGATCCATCGTTGTTTCCCAAAGTTGCTCTGGATCCATCTCCCCAAGACCTTTGTAGCGCTGAATGTCGTACCGTGCGTTTTCAGGAAGCGCTGCAAGCGCCTCTGTCAATTCACGTTCGTTATGCACGTACGTGATGTTCTTCCCTTGTTTGATCCCGTATAGCGGTGGCTGAGCGATATAGACATACCCATGCTCGACAAGCGGACGCATGTAACGGTAGAAGAACGTCAACAAGAGTGTCCGGATGTGGGCACCATCGACATCGGCATCGGTCATGATGATGACTTTGTGATAGCGTGCTTTTTCGATATTGAACTCAGAACCGATACTTGTTCCGAGTGCCGTGATGATCGTTCGGATCTCATTGCTACCAAGAATCTTATCGAGACGTGCTTTCTCAACGTTCAAGATTTTACCGCGAATCGGTAAGATCGCTTGGAAATGACGATCGCGTCCGGATTTCGCAGAACCACCCGCTGAGTCACCCTCAACGATGTACAATTCAGAAATCGAGGCATCGCGTGATGAACAGTCAGCCAGTTTACCTGGAAGCGAGCTGACTTCGAGAACACCTTTACGGCGTGTCAGTTCACGTGCGCGTTTCGCTGCCATACGGGCGCGCGACGCCATCATCCCTTTTTCGACGATTGCGCGTGCGTTCGTCGGGTTTTCAAGCATGAACTGCTCAAACGCACCAGAGAAGAGTGAATCCGTGACCGTACGTGCGTCGGAGTTCCCGAGTTTCGTCTTCGTCTGTCCTTCGAACTGCGGGTTCGGGTGTTTGACAGAAACGATCGCTGTCATTCCTTCACGCACGTCCTCACCGGATAACGTACCGTCTGCATCCTTCATCAAACCGAACTTCTTCGCGTAGTCATTGATGACCCGTGTCAAAGCCGTCTTGAAGCCGGTCTCGTGCGTACCACCTTCATGTGTCGGGATGTTGTTCGTGAACGAGTAGATGTTTGAAGCAAATCCATCGTTGTACTGAAGCGCGACTTCAACTTCAATGCCGTCTTTTGTTCCGTGTACATAGACCGGTTCTGCGTGAACGACCTCTTTTGAACGGTTCAAGTGCTCGACGTAGGATTTGATCCCACCTTCGTAGTGGAAGCTACGCGTCATCGGCTCATCCGCACGATCGTCCGTGATGATGATCTTCAAGCCTTTGTTCAAGAAAGCGAGTTCCCGCAAGCGTGTTGCTAGCAAATCATAGTCATACTCGAGCGTTTCTTGGAAAATCTCACCGTCTGGGAAGAAACGAATTGTCGTTCCTGTCTCTTCCGACGTTCCGATGACTTCAAGATCTTGCGCTGGTACACCGCGATGGTACGCTTGGTAATACAGCTTTTCATTCCGTTTGACGAATACTTCAAGTTTCGTCGACAGGGCGTTAACGACAGAAGCCCCAACACCGTGTAGTCCACCTGATACTTTATATCCGCCGCCGCCGAACTTACCACCAGCGTGGAGGACCGTCAGGATGACCTCAACGGCAGGACGACCCATCTTCTCTTGAATGTCGACTGGAATACCACGTCCGTTATCCTCGACTAAGATCGAGTTCCCTGGTTCGATCGTGACCTTGATCGTGTCACAGTATCCTGCGAGCGCCTCATCGATCGAGTTATCGACGATCTCCCATACGAGGTGATGGAGACCCTTTGATGCCGTCGAGCCGATATACATCCCTGGACGTTTACGTACTGCTTCTAATCCTTCAAGTACTTGAATCTGATCGGCACCGTACCCTTGTTCCAATTCCATATCTTCATGATTACTCATCGGTTTTCTCACCTACTGTTTCTTTATATGATGTCTCTTCCAAATCGACCGTCCCTTGTTTCACGTGGAACAACTTCGCTTGGTTGATCGTTTCATGCGCAATCCCGTCGACGCTTGTCGTCGTCAGGATCGTCTGGACCTTTTGTTGCATCGTATCGAGCAAATGTGTTTGACGATGATCATCAAGCTCGGATAAGACATCGTCGAGTAGAAGAAGCGGATATTCCCCTACTTCCTCGTGGATCAATTCGATCTCCGCAAGTTTTAACGAGAGAGCTGCAGTTCGTTGTTGTCCTTGTGAACCATACGTTTGAACGTTTCGTCCATTGACTTCCATCTCGAAGTCATCCCGATGTGGTCCAAACAACGTAACTCCTCTTCGGATTTCATTTTCTTTTATTTTACCAAACTTCCGCGTGTAGGACGCAGTCATTCCTTCGACATCGAGTAATTCGTCGCCGAATGTGTCCGAACGATAGATGAGCGCGAGTTCTTCCTGTCCACGACTGATTCCATCATGAATCGGTCGTGCCCACTTTTCGAGCTGGGCCATGAAATGATGGCGGCGCTGAACGATTTTAACGGCTAGCGTAATCATCTGCTCCGTCAAGATATCAAGGAAGGTCTCGTCTCCTCCCTTCATGGACAGTTGTTTCAGCAGTGCATTCCGTTGCTTCAACACTTTCAGATACTGACTCAATTCATGCAGATAGACCGGGCTGACTTGACCGATCTCCATATCGAGAAATCGTCGGCGGACTTGTGGACTGCCTTTGACGATATGCAAATCTTCCGGGGCGAATAAAACAATGTTCAGTGCCCCGACGTAATCACTTAAGCGTCGTTGCTCTAGATGATTCAGTTTTGCTTTTTTCCCGCGACCCGAGATGACGATCTCTTGGACATGAGAACCTGTTCGTTTGACGACACGTCCTTCGACACGCGCCGTCTCTTGGTCCCAACCGATCAGTTCCTTGTCATGCGTCGTCCGGTGCGACTTCGCAAGAGCAAGAACATAGATCGCTTCCAATAAGTTCGTCTTCCCTTGTGCATTTTCACCAATCAGGACATTCGTTTTTTCGGAGAATGACAGTTCGAGTGCGTCATAGTTGCGATAATGACTGAGTCGGACTGAATCCAGCCGCACGTTAGTTGCCCTCGTTCTTGATGATGAACTGACCGTAGTCTTCTACATCAATGATGTCTCCATCCCGTAATTTACGACCACGTCGCTGATCGACTTCGCCGTTGACTAGAATCGGTACCTCTGCTAAAAACGGTTTGGCTTGTCCTCCGCTTGAGATGATATCCGATAACTTTAAGAACTGCCCTAACGTGACATATTCCGTTGTAATTCTGATTTCTTGCATGGATTGACTCCTCCTACCTACATATTATAAATGACGTACTCTTTATTGTACTAAACATTGGGCGATTTAGCAAAATTCCCGAACGTATATACGGTATACGAAAAAGACGGGTCCGATGTCGAAACAATCGAACCCGTCTTGTCGCGTGTTTTATATGGATGCTTACGCTGTCCGGACTGGAAGAATCAGTTGCAGAACGTTATCTTGATCGACTGGGTGCAAGATGAATGGACGAATCGAACCCGTGAACTGGATTTCGATATCTGTTGCGTCAAGCGCCTTCAAGGCATCCATCATGTACTTCGAGTTGAACGAGATTTTCAGCTCTTCTCCTTCAAGCGAAAGGATGCTGACTTGCTCCGAGACTTTCCCGACTTCTGGCGAATGTGAAGAGATCTCGACCGCTGTCGTTCCTTCAGCTGCGAACTTGATGACGTTGTTACGGTCCTCACGTGCGAGCAGTGACGCGCGATCGATCGCTTGAAGCAATTCTTTCGCGTTCATGCGGACGGCTGTCCGGTATTCTTCTGGAATCAAACGTGATGTATCCGGATAGTTTCCGTCGAGTAGACGCGAGAAGAAGAGGACGTGCTTCATCTTGAATAAGATTTGTTGGTTCGTGATCGTGATATCCACATGACCATCCCCAAGCAACTTCGATAATTCATTTAAGCTCTTACCAGGAACGATGACGTTCTGGAACGAGATGTCCGTATCTGTCTCGAACTGTGCACGACGAAGGGCTAAACGGTGACTATCTGTTGAGACACACGTCAAGATGCCTTTATCAGCTGAGAAGTTCACACCTGTCAGAACAGGACGTGTTTCTTGAACAGCGACAGCAAAGCTTGTTTGGCGAATCATCGAACGTAAGAGATCAGCCGGTAAACGGAAACGTTGTCCCCCATCGACTTGTGGAAGGCGTGGGAATTCATCTGGATCAAGACCGTTCAAATGGAATTCCGCTGTTCCTGACTGAATCCGTGTCATGAAGTTTGGTGAGACTTCGAGTGTGACTTCGTCTTTCGGCATCTTTTTGACGATATCGCCGAAGAAGCGGGCATTCAAGACGACACTACCAGCACGGTGGACTGTAACATAAGACGTTCCATTCTCTTCTGCATAGATTGTCCGTTCAATCGAGATTTCTGTATCGCTTCCTGTCAGCGTCATGCCATCTCCATGAGCTTCGAGTTTGATCCCTGTCAGAATCGGAATCGTCGTGCGGGATGAGACCGCTTTGGCTACATCTTGTACTGCTTGGATTAAAGCTTCGCGTTGAATGGTGATATGCATATCGTCGTTAGACTCCTCTCGAAAATAATGGGCATGCGCCCATCATAACATAATAATATATTTTTTTAATAATAGTCTTAGGGGCTGTGGATAGTGTGGATAAGTCGGTGGATAACTTGATATAAAGCCAAAAACGGTGTGGATAAGTTGTGGATAACTACCCTACTTTATCCACATGTTTATCCACAGTTTTATGAATGCTTCAACTCATGCTTGATTTGTTCAATGACTTTTCCGGTTTCCCCGTCCGATTTGATCAACATACTGATCTTTTCATGGGCATGGATGACGGTCGTATGGTCACGTCCCCCGAATTCCTCCCCAATCTTCGGTAATGAGCTCTCTGTCATCTCACGCGAAAGATACATCGCGATCTGACGTGGGAAGGCAATCGATTTCGTCCGTTTCTTCGCCTTAAGATCATCAAACGGTAAATTGAAGTGCTTACTAACCGACTCCTGGATGTCACGAATCGTAACTTTACGCGGTTCAGCGACCGGCATGATGTTATGCAAGGCTTCCGCAGCGACATTTGGATCGATTGGTCGTCCGACGAGATTCGCATAAGCGATAACGCGGGTTAACGCTCCTTCGAGCTCCCGAATATTCGTATCAATTTGACTTGCGATGTAGAGCATGACTTCGTTTGAGACGTCAAGTTGCTCCGCATTCGCCTTTTTCCGTAAGATCGCAATCCGTGTTTCGAGATCCGGCGGCGTGATATCGGTGATCAGTCCCCATTCGAAACGTGAACGAAGCCGATCTTCAAGCGTTGGAATCTCTTTTGGTGGTCGATCACTTGAGATGATGATTTGTTTTTGGTCGTTATGCAGGGCATTGAATGTGTGGAAAAACTCTTCTTGTGTCTGTTCTTTGCCCGCAAGGAACTGGATGTCATCAATTAAGAGAACATCGATATTACGGTATTTATTTCGAAACTCAACCGTCTTATTATCGCGGATGGAGTTAATGAAGTCATTCGTAAAGCGTTCAGAAGAGACATAGGCAATCCGTGTCCCGAGATTTTGATCTTGAACATACTGTCCGATGGCATGCATCAGATGGGTTTTGCCAAGACCAACGCCACCATAGATGAAAAGCGGATTGTATGCTTTAGCAGGCGCTTCCGCAACAGCCAGTGAAGCGGCATGTGCAAAACGGTTCCCCGATCCGATGACGAATGTATCGAACGTATACTTCTCATTTAATTGTCCGAGTTCACTCATCGTCAGTTCTTCTGTTGGTCTCCGCATGTTTGATGGACGCGATTTCGGAGTTGGTGTTGCCTCAACACGTTCCTCTTCTTGTCGATCGAGCATTTTCTTCGCTTGTCCCTCTTCAATGAACTGAATATCGAGTCGGCTTCCTGTTACTTCCTCAACTGTGTCTTCGAGTAAAGATAAGTACTGGCGCTCGAGCCATGTCACCGTAAATGCAGCTGGTGCTGAAACGAGTAGTGTCGTTCCATTTAGCGTGACGCCTTCTGTGGATTTCAACCACATATCATAACTAGCTTTCGGTGTTCGTTCCTCTTCCTCGATCACAGATAAGACATTATGCCAAAGTTCGGCAGCGTTTTTCATAAATACCCCCCTTTTTTTATCAAGATAGAAAAAATTTGTACACAGGCTTATACACAGACAAAGTTAATGAAGAAACTCGACTTATCCCCATAACGTAAAAGCTGTGGATAACGTTATCCACAGGCGATTGAATCTGTGTATAAAGTTATCCACAGGGTGTGTATAACTTGTTTTGTCCTGAACGATCAGGATCATGTTATGCACAATTAGTGTATCAAAAGAAATGAGCTCTGGCAATGGTTGGAATGATTTATCCACAAGTAAATTAAACCGTCCACAGGTAGTTACCCACAAGCTGTGGATAGTGTGGATAAATTGTGGATAAGAGGTGGATAACTTTTCGAAAGAGGAAGCGTTGGAAAAGAGTTATTCACAAAATACAAAAGAGGACGAAAAAAGGAATCGAAAATCGAGGATTGACGTCGATTTTAAAAAATACTATTGTAGACAAAGTGAAGAGTTATCCACGGAAAGTGTGGATAATGTGGATAAGTCTGTGGATAGGTGGATAAGTCTACAAACATCCCCTCCATGATCCATATGCATTCTATCGCGTAATAGAGTTTGCGCAGTCGAATCCTATTGCCTGTTTTCAAACCAAAAATCCCTTAAGCAGGACAAGAAATCTTCTGAACTTTCATTGACAATGCCACAATCAGTTTATATAATGTACAAGACTGCCTTAAAGTAGAAAATAACAATTGGTTATAAAGATCTTTTAAAGGAGGTGCAGACGAATGAAACCAACTTTCAACCCAAACAACCGTAAGCGTAAAAAAGTTCACGGATTCCGTGCGCGTATGGCTACGAAGAGTGGCCGCCGTATCTTGGCTGCTCGCCGTCTTAAGGGCCGCAAAGCCTTGACTGTCTAATGCATTGATGCATCCATCACTTCGGGCATGATCCGAGGTGATTTTTTTTTATGTTTTTTCGTGTGTTCGTGCTTTTGTCACATGCGCCCTATCGCGTCGCATGTTTATTCTATGATATGATGAGAGACGACGAATTTTCGTAGTGTCAGGATGGAGTGTGAATAAGGTGAAGAAGGAATACCGCGTCAAGAAAGACAAGGAGTTCCAAGCGGTGTTTACTAAAGGAGCCTCTGTCGCAAATCGGCAATTTGTCGTGTATGCCTTGAAAAAGGAGCAACAGACTCACTTTCGGGTTGGTTTATCCGTCAGTAAGAAAATCGGGAATGCCGTCGTCCGGAATCAGGTGAAACGGTATCTTCGGGAAGCATGCCAGCAGCATGAAGCCTCGATTGCCCCGAATTATGATTTGGTGATCATCGCGCGCAATCCGGCCGCGAAGATGACCGCGCAAGAAGTGGCTGACAGTCTCCGTCACGTGCTCAAACGTTCCGGTGTCTGGATGCGATCAAAAAAATGAATCGTAGCAATGCATCCTGTTGATTTGTACGGCGCTCCCTTTCCTTGCCTTACTATAGAAGAAGATGGCGTTCGACAAAGCGTAAACAATTTCTAGGAGGAATTATGAACAAGAGAACTAAGATTTGGTTAACTCTCGGACTCATGTCCGTGCTCGCGATCGTATTATCCGGTTGTACACCTAGCTCATATGGTACAGGTGAACCGATCACAGCAGACACAGAAGGTTTTTGGAAACATTACTTCGTTTGGCCGATGGCGTGGTTGATTCGTGAGATTTCACAGTTCTTTAGCGGTGATTACGGTATCGGAATCATCATTACGACACTTCTCGTTCGTCTTGTCATCCTTCCATTGATGATCAAACAAACGAAGAGTATGGGTGGAATGCAAGTCATTCAACCGGAAATGATGAAGCTTCGTGAGAAATACAGCTCAAAAGACCAAGAGACACAACAGAAGTTGCAACAGGAAATGATGAAGCTCTACCAAGAGCATAACGTTAACCCGCTTGCAGGCTGTTTACCGATCTTGATCCAAATGCCGATCTTGATTGCGTTCTACAACGCGATCATCTACACACCGGCTATTTTCCAACACACATTCCTCTGGTTCGACCTTGGGAAACCAGATCCATTCTTCATCTTGCCGATTATGTCTGCGGTACTGACGTATCTGCAACAAAAGATCTCGATGGCAGGTCAAGAAGACAATCCACAAATGAAAATCATGCTCTACGTCTTCCCAATCATGATCTTCATCATGGGTGTTACACTCCCATCTGCCCTTTCGCTTTACTGGGTTGTTGGTTACATCTTCTCGATCATCGTCACGATCGTCATCATGAAGCCAATGCGTGAAAAGATTAAGTTGCAGACGGAAGCGACAATGGCTGCTAAACGTGAAAAAGAAGCAGCACAAGCAGCTCCGGCTCCTAAAAAATCGAAAAAGAAACGCTAATACGTGAAGAGCGACGCTTTGTTTTGACAGAGTGTCGCTCTTTTTCTTTTGCGTCATTTCGTGTATAGTTGTTTCGTTATACCCATTGCAACGATTAAGGATTAAATACTCATAAAAAGACAGAAGAAAAACGAGGTGGAAGAACGGATGATGGAATTTGATACGATTGCCGCGATTTCGACGCCGATGGGAGAAGGGGCGATTGCGATCGTGCGCTTATCAGGTCCTGATGCAGTCGCTGTAGCCGACCGTGTTTATAAAGGGAGCAACCGCTTGACGGAAGTACCAACCCATACGATTCATTACGGGAAATTGGTCGACCATGAGGCGGACCGTGTCGTCGATGAAGTAATGGTGAGTGTCATGCGCGCGCCAAAGACGTTTACACGTGAAGATGTCATCGAATTGAATTGTCATGGAGGAGTCGTCGCGGTCAATCGTGTCCTCGAACTCATCCTCGCACAACCGGAAGTCCGGTTGGCGGAACCTGGTGAATTTACGAAACGGGCGTTCTTGAACGGACGCATCGATTTGTCACAGGCGGAAGCCGTCATGGATCTGATCCGGGCGAAGACGGACCGAGCGATGCATGTCGCCGTCAGTCAGATTGAAGGGCGTCTCTCAAAACTCGTCCAGGACTTACGTCAACAATTGTTACAAACGATTGCTGCGATTGAAGTCAACATCGATTACCCGGAATACGATGCAGAAGAGATGACGCAACAGATCGTCGAACGTGATGCTGGTGCTGTCCGCGCGATTTTGGCAGAGTTATTAACAACGGCACGCCAAGGGAAAATCCTTCGTGAAGGGTTATCCACAGCGATCATCGGTCGCCCGAACGTCGGAAAGTCGTCTTTGCTCAACACATTGGTGCAAGAAGCAAAGGCCATCGTCACGGATATCGCGGGAACGACGCGCGATACGATCGAGGAGTACGTCAATGTTCGTGGTGTACCGCTCAAGTTGATTGATACGGCAGGGATTCGCGAGACGGAAGATATAGTCGAACGAATGGGTGTCGAAAAGTCACGTCAGGCTTTAAAGACGGCCGATTTGATTTTACTCGTCCTAAACGGGAACGATGTTCTGACGGATGAGGATGTCTTGCTGTTTGAAGCGATTAAAGGGATGAACGCGATCATCATCGTCAACAAGAGTGACTTGGCGCAACAGATTGACTTAGCACGTGTCACGGAACTTGCCGATGGTCGACCGATCGTCACGACGTCCTTGCTCGAAGAAGCAGGCGTCAACGACCTTGAAGCAGCGATTGCGAGTCTGTTCTTTGAACAGGGTGTCGAGAGCCAGGATATGACGTACGTCTCGAATGCACGACACATCCAACTGATCAAACGCGCGAGTCAGATGATCGAAGATGCTCTCGGTGCAGCAGAAGCGGCGATGCCGATCGACATGGTACAGATCGATTTACGACGGGCGTGGGATACGCTCGGCGAAATCAATGGTGATACAGCACAGGATAGTTTATTGGATCAGTTGTTTTCGCAGTTCTGTCTCGGGAAATAATTCGAGACGACTGCGTGTGGAATAAGAAGGAGGAACCAGTACTATGGCTTATCAAGCAGGTGAATTCGACGTTATCGTCGTCGGAGCCGGACATGCCGGCATCGAAGCCTCTCTCGCTGCGGCACGAATGGGCTCGAAAACGGTCATGTTGACAATGAATCCCGATATGGTCGGATTCATGTATTGCAACCCGTCAATCGGTGGTCCAGCAAAAGGGATCGTCGTCCGGGAAATCGATGCGCTCGGTGGTGAAATGGCACGTGCGATCGATGCAACGTATATTCAAATGAAAATGTTAAACACGTCAAAAGGTCCTGCCGTGCGTGCATTACGAGCACAGGCGGATAAATTCGAATACCAAAACCGGATGAAAAAAGCGCTCGAGGATGAGCCGAATTTGCTTTTACGTCAAGCGCTCGTCGAACGGTTGTTAATTGACGACGAAGGACGCTGTGTCGGTGTCGTCACGAATACAGGGGCAGAGTATCGGGCAAAAGCAGTCATCATCACGACCGGAACGTTCATGCGCGGAAAAATCATCATCGGTGAATTGTCTTACGAGAGTGGTCCGAACAATCAGATGCCGTCGATCAATCTATCGAAACATCTTGAAGAACTCGGATTCGAGCTCGCACGCTTCAAAACAGGGACACCACCACGAATCGACGGGAAAACGATCGATTATTCGAAGACCGAGATTCAACCAGGTGACGAAGTGGCACTTCCATTTAGTCATGAAACGACTCAGATGATCACGGAACAAATTCCGTGCTGGTTGACGTATACGACGGAGTATACGCATCAGTTGATTGATGCGAACTTACACCGCTCCCCGATGTTCTCTGGGATGATCAAAGGAACAGGTCCACGTTATTGCCCATCGATCGAAGATAAGGTCGTCCGGTTCAACGATAAACCGCGTCACCAAATCTTCCTTGAGCCAGAAGGTCGCGATACGGAAGAAGTTTACGTGCAAGGGTTATCAACAAGCTTGCCGGAAGACGTCCAACACGATATTCTCCGCTCGATTCCAGGGCTTGAGAATTCTGAAATGATGCGTCCTGGTTATGCGATTGAGTACGATGCCGTCGTTCCAACACAACTTTGGCCAACGCTCGAGACAAAACGTGTTCCTGGTTTGTTCACAGCGGGTCAAATCAACGGAACAAGTGGTTATGAGGAAGCAGCAGGACAAGGGATCATGGCAGGGATCAATGCCGGCCTACAAGTCCAAGGCAAAGAACCACTTATCTTGTCACGTTCACAAGGCTATATCGGTGTCATGATCGATGATCTCGTCACGAAAGGTACGAACGAACCATACCGTCTCTTGACGTCACGCGCCGAGTACCGGTTGTTGCTCCGTCATGATAATGCGGATCTCCGTCTGTCGGAAATCGGACATGAACTCGGGTTGATCTCGGAAGAGCGCCAAGCGAAGTTACTCGATAAACAAGAGCAAATCCGTCTTGAGATGAAACGTCTTGAGAAGGTCGTCATCAAAGCGATACCAGACGTGAATGCACAGCTTGAAGCAATCGGTGCGTCACCACTCAAGGAAGCCCTGCATGCGATCACGTTGCTGAAACGTCCAGAAATCACGTATGCGATGATCGCGCAAATGACACCACCAGAAACACCATTGTCTGCAGAAGCAGCAGAACAAGTCGAAATCCAAGTCAAATATGCCGGCTACATCGATAAACAACTCGATCAAGTCGAAAAAATGATGCGGATGGAGCAAAAACGGATTCCGGATCGTCTCGATTACGATGCGATCAGTGGATTAGCGATTGAAGCGAAACAAAAACTAAACCAAGTGCGTCCGCTCTCGATCGGACAAGCATCCCGGATCTCAGGGGTTAACCCGTCTGATATCTCGATCCTGCTTGTCTATATCGAACAAGGCCAATACGCATTGACTGCGGAGTGAACGAGATGAACCAACAGCAATTCGTAACAGCATTGGCAGCACAGGGACTTGAAGTCTCAGAACATCAGTTGCATCAATTCAAACGGTATTATGAACTGCTCGTCGAGTGGAATGAAAAGATGAACCTGACAGCGATCACGGACGAAGAAGATGTCTATCTCAAGCACTTCTACGATTCGATCACAGCAGCGTTCTATTTCGATTTCACGACGGTCACGACGGTTTGTGATGTCGGAGCGGGCGCTGGTTTCCCAAGTCTGCCGATCAAGATCATGTTCCCACATCTCCAAGTGACGATCGTCGATTCACTCAACAAACGAATCGGCTTCCTCAATCATTTGGCGACGGAACTCGGACTCGAAGGTGTCGCGTTCCATCATGGACGCGCCGAAGAGTTCGGTAAAAATAAACAATTCCGTGAACGGTTCGACGTCGTGACAGCACGTGCGGTCGCTCGGATGTCCGTTCTCGCGGAATATTGCCTACCACTTGCGAAAGTCGGGGGACAATTCGTTGCCTTGAAGGCAGCGAAAGTCAGTGAAGAGCTCGAGGATGGTGCGATTGCCTTAAAAGTACTCGGTGGGAATTTACGGGAAAGTTTCCAGTTCCAATTGCCAGGCGAGGAAAGTGAGCGTAATATCGTTATTGTAGATAAAAAACGAACAACACCCGGGAAATATCCGCGTAAAGCGGGTACGCCTGCGAAAGATCCATTAAGCTAAACACCGTTTCACGTGAAACGATGACTGATAAAGGTGAGGTGCGCCAACGTGAGAAATGCAATTGCCAAGCTGCTCGGTAAGGGAGGGCAACCTGCTACGATCGAGCTTGACCCACAAGAGACGGTTCAGGAATTACCATTGACAGAACTTGTCGCAAACCAGTTCCAACCACGGACAGTGTTTGATGGGGACCGAATTGAAGAGCTAGCCGTTACGATCGAAGAGCATGGATTACTCCAGCCGATCGTCGTTCGAAAACAAGGAACAGGATACGAAATCATTGCGGGAGAACGACGATACCGGGCAGTGCGCTCGCTTGGCTGGGAAACGATTCCTGCCATCGTCAAAGAGATGACGGACGAGACGACTGCTTCACTGGCATTGATTGAAAATCTGCAACGCGAAGATTTGACACCAATCGAAGAAGCAGAAGCCTATGAGCGCTTGCTTGCGTTACAAGACATCACGCAAGAAGTGTTAGCTCGTAAGCTCGGACGTAGTCAATCGACGATTGCCAACAAATTGCGTTTGCTTCGATTGCCAACGGATGTCCGGGAAGCGTTGAAGCAACGGACGATCACGGAGCGTCATGCCCGTGCGTTATTACCGCTCAAGGATGAAGCGCTACAAGTAACGGTACTTGCTGAAATTCTGGAACGGGAATGGAACGTCAAGGAGACGGAGCGCCGGGTGGAACGATTGATGACACCACAGCCACCGAAGAAAAAACGTCATAAGAGCTTTGCTCGCGATACACGGATTGCGTTAAATACCCTTCGCGATTCCGTCGATATGATCGAGCAAACCGGATTGACGATTGAAAAAGAAGAAGTCGATTGTGAAGAATATGTAGAGGTGCGGATTCGCATCGTGAAGGCACGTCCGGAATAAGCGGTCGTGCCTTCCGCTACGTTTAGGAGAGAAGGCAAGTGAACGAATTACCTGTTCGGGCGATTCGCCCGAATCCGACTCAACCCCGGAAACGATTCAATGAAAAAGCATTAGAAGAGTTAGCCCAATCACTCGTTCGGCACGGGATGATCCAACCGATCGTCGTCCGACCACGTGATGGCTACTATGAGATCATTGCTGGCGAACGACGGTATCAAGCAGCGAGTCGCGCAGGATTCGAACGTGTACCGGTCCTCGTGATCGAAGCAGACGAGACACGCGTGATGGAGCTCGCTTTGATCGAAAACATCCAACGGGCGGATTTATCCGCGATTGAAGAGGCGATGGCGTATGCAGAGATGATCGAGGAATTCGGCATCACGCAAGCAGAGCTTGCGCAGCGTGTCGGCAAAAGTCGTTCGCACATCACGAACAGTCTTCGGTTACTACAATTGCCGTTACTCGTTCAACAAGCAGTCATGGATGAGCGGTTATCGATGGGACATGCCCGTGCCCTGTTGTCGCTGAAGCATCCAAAGAAAATCGAGCAGATGGCAGAACGCGTCATGGCGGAAAATTGGAACGTCCGTCGATTAGAGCAGGCGCTTCGGGAACGGAAAGAATCCACGCGTCCGCAACAAGCGACCGCTGTCCAATTCGTCGAAGAGTCGCTTCGCGAAAAATACGGGGCGACGGTTCGAATCAAACAAGGCAAACAAGCAGGGAAACTCGAGATTGATTTTGCAGATGAAGACGACCTCAATCGGTTGCTCGACTTGTTATTACCTGAATCAGATCAATAAAAAGAAGCGTTCCGGTGACGGTTCGCTTCTTTTTGATTACATCGAACGTGGCGTGAAAGAAATCGTCGTCCGTGTCGATTCAGCGGATAGTTTCGCATCGAGCATATGGAAACTGTTCGCGACGAGTTCTGCTAGTTCATAAACGAGATGTAACCGTGTATTTTGGAGAATCATCATCTCCATGAATCCACTGACGTTAACGACGGCTTTAATGTTGAAGTCACCGACCGCTGGCAATTCTTTTTGGACGCCAGCACCGGGTGCGAGTGGACCTTCCGAGAAGAAGACATGCCCAACGCTTGAAAGCCGACCAAGACACGCATCAATTGCGATGACGAGCGGACGGTAATGGGTCGTTTGGATCGAGTGAATCGTTTCAGCGAGATTCAGTGCATGGACGGGTTTAGCGAGTGTACCGTAAACGTGGAGATGAGCAGGTGCTTGTTTTTCAAGGAATGTTCCGACAAGTGGACCGAGTGAGTCGCCCGTCGAACGATCAGAACCAATGCAGACGAGTACGATTGGTCGTTTTTCTTGGACTGCGGAGATTTGTTCGAATAGTTGTTCAGCTAAGCGTTCTTTCGCGAACGGTTCCGTATATTCTAAAAAGAAAGAATAAGGCTTGGGCTCGTGCGAATGAAAGCGGAAATTCATCGAAATCATCCTTTCTTCTCTTGGTGTCGGTGTCGTGGTGGATTGGCAAGAGTGAAGGGTTCTTAGATGATTTTCCTTTCCCGGTTTTTCCGAAAATCTAACGTCAAAATCGGCTCTTTGGTTGAAACTCAATTAAAATCACGTATACTGTCGTAATAGAGAGAACAAGAAAGGATGAGAGAATGGCTACCAATCAAGATGTACAAGAATCCGTCGCCCAAGTCGATAAACTAATCAATCAAGTAATGGATGCGGATATGTGGATTCGTTTTGGGATGAAACTACTGATTGCGCTCATCATCATCGCGGCGTTCTATGTGTTAACGCGCGTTTTGACTGGGGCAGTCTCGCGTCTCTTTACGATCAGGAAAATCAATGACCAGGACTACTTGGCGCAACGACAGAACGAGACATTACTGAAGTTGCTACAAAATGCAATCCGTTACGTGCTCGGAATCGTCATGTTGTTGACGGTGCTCAGTCAGTTCGGTATCAACATCACCGGTCTCGTCGCCAGTGCCGGAATCGCCGGTCTTGCGATTTCGTTCGGTGCGAAGAACTTGGTACAAGATATCATTACCGGAGCGTTCATCATCTTCGAACGCCAGTTCAAAGTCGGAGATTATGTACGCGTCGGTGTGATTGAAGGAGTCGTCACGGAACTTGGGATCCGGACGACGAAACTCAAAGGACTCAACGGGGAGATCCACATCATCCCGAACGGTCAGATTTTGCAAGTGACGAACTATTCGGTCGACAACAGTTTTGCACTCGTCGACGTCCAAGTCTCCTATGACGAAGATCTCGAGCGGGTCGAACAAGTCTTGCATGAGATCGCTGACCGGACGACGAAGAAGTATGTCGATATGTTCGTCGAACCAATCCAGATGCTTGGCGTCCAGACACTTGGTCCTTCTGAAGTCGTCTATCGTTTGATGGCAGAAGTACCACCGATGCAACATTTCCAAGCTGGTCGTCTAATCCGGAAAGAATTGAAGCAAGGACTCGAAGAAGAGAACATCAAGATCCCGTATCCACGGATGGTCATGATGAATCCAGAACAAAAGAATGGTGGACAGACGGATGATTCCAAAAACGTATCAACTCCATGATTATGTTGAGATGAAGAAGCAGCATCCATGTGGTACGAACCGATGGCAAATCATTCGGGTCGGCATGGATATCCGAATCAAATGTCAAGGTTGCGGGGCAAGCATTTTGATGCCACGTCGTGATTTTGATAAACGATTGAAAAAAGTCTTACCAGAGTAATGAAAAGCGGATCTGATCCTCGTGATTAGATTCGCTTTTTTGTTGTCTTGCTTAAGTGGAGCGATTGCGTTCGGTTAGGACGTGAGTAAAAAAGACGGTCGAGCTCCTTGCTTAAAAAAATTGAACTATCTATAATTGTGAAAGATGTGCTGACGTGGTGTAATCATTCTACCCACTGCGGCCGCTAGCACGGATTTCCTAGGAAATACCGAAAAGGAGGAATTCCAAGTGGGATTAACAGCAGGAATCGTTGGCTTACCAAACGTAGGAAAATCAACACTTTTTAACGCCATCACACAAGCAGGTGTAGAGGCAGCGAACTACCCGTTCGCAACGATCGACCCGAACGTCGGTGTCGTTGAAGTACCAGATGCACGTCTTCGGAAATTGACGGAACTCGTCAACCCGAAAAAGACGATCCCGACAGCATTCGAATTCACGGATATCGCGGGTATCGTAAAAGGTGCGTCTAAAGGGGAAGGTCTCGGAAATAAATTCCTCGCGAACATTCGTGAAGTAGATGCGATCTGTCAGGTCGTGCGTTGTTTCGTCGATGAAAACATCACACACGTGGCCGGGAAAGTCTCACCGATCGATGATATCGAGACGATCAACCTCGAATTGATCCTCGCAGACCTCGAGCAAGTCGAAAAACGGATTCAGCGTGTCCAAAAACAAGTCAAGTCACGTGATAAAAACGCAGCGGCTGAACTCGAAGCACTTGAAATCGTGCAAGCATTACTCGAAGACGAGAAACCAGCACGTCTCGCTGAATTGAACGAAGATCAAGCAGCTCTCGTTAAACACTTCCAATTGTTGACGATGAAACCGATGCTTTACGTTGCAAACGTCGGCGAAGATGAAGTCGCAGATGCTGACAATAACGAAAATGTCCGTCTCGTACGCGAATTCGCAGAAAAAGAAGGTTCTGAAGTCATCGTCATCTGTGCTCGGATCGAAGAAGAGATTGCGGAGCTTGAGCCAGAAGAACGTCAAGAGTTCCTCGTCGATCTCGGAATCGAAGAATCAGGTCTTGATCAATTGATCCATGCAGCATACAGCACGCTTGGTCTTGCGACATACTTCACAGCAGGTGAAAAAGAAGTGCGCGCTTGGACGTTCAAAAAAGGGATGAAAGCTCCACAATGTGCGGGTGTCATCCACTCGGACTTCGAACGTGGATTTATCCGTGCAGAAGTCGTTTCGTACGAAGATTTAGCAGCGGCAGGCAACATGGCGACAGTCAAGGAACAAGGACGTTACCGTTCAGAAGGTAAGGAATATGTCTTCCAAGACGGCGATGTCGTCACATTCCGCTTTAACGTCTAATCGAAAACGAATCGTTATTGCATAAAGCAAAATACTTTGGTAGTATTAACGAATGTGAGTAATGAATTATTGCTCCTTGCTCGAACATTCGAGCCGCCAGTCCAAGAGGAGGTGACAGATATGCGTAAATACGAAGTACTTTACATCATCCGTCCGGAACTTGATGAGGAAGCACGCAAAGCAACAGTGGAGCGTTTCAACAAAGTCCTCACTGATAACGGTGGTACAGTTGATAAAACAACTGAAATGGGTAAACGTCGTTTCGCTTACGAAATCAATGATATGCGTGAAGGGTTCTACGTTCTTCTTAACGTTTCTGCTGAACCAGCAGCTACAAAAGAACTTGACCGTCTCATGAAGATCAGTGACGATATCGTTCGCTTAATGATCACAAAAGACGAGAAATAAGCTGAAACAGGAGAGTGATTCTGATGATTAACCGCGTCGTTTTAGTCGGTCGGTTAACTCGTGACCCGGAAATGCGTTATACGCAGAGCGGGATTGCGGTAACGCGATTCACACTCGCATGTGACCGTCCTTTCACAGGGCAAGATGGGAAGCGAGAAGCTGATTTCATCGATTGCGTCGTTTGGCGCAAGCAAGCAGAGAACGTTGCTCAGTATTTGAAGAAGGGTAGTCTTGCTGGTGTAGAGGGTCGCCTCCAGATTAGCAGCTACGACGATAAAGAAGGGCAACGCCGTTATCGTGCGGAAGTCGTCGCTGATAGCGTCCGCTTCCTTGAGTCACGTAACGCGAGCCGTTCTTCGGATGGTAGCGAAGGCTACGCTTCATCTACTGGTGGAAACGGGAATGCTGCAGGATGGGGTTCACAGCAACAGCAGAACAACTCTTCCTCGCCAGCACCCGCTTCATCGAATTCGGGCTTCGGCGCTGATCCGTTCAGCGGCGGTAGTTCGATCGACCTTTCAGACGACGATCTCCCGTTCTAAGGAAATCGTCCTGAAAAATCCAAGTTAAAAAAGGAGGTTAATCACATGGCACGTCGTCCAGGTGGAAAACGTCGTCGTAAAGTATGTTACTTCACGTCGAACCACATCACTCATATCGATTATAAAGACGTAGAACTTCTCAAACGTTTCATTTCGGAACGCGGTAAGATTCTTCCACGTCGTGTGACTGGTACTTCAGCGAAATACCAACGTCCACTTACAATCGCAATCAAACGCGCACGTCAAATGGCTTTAATCCCATACGTGGCTGACTGATTTCGTAGCACCATCCTCATACGTGAGGATGGTGCTTTTTTTCGCTTCCCTTTCATCCCCTCCTGCTTTTCGGTTATAATAAACAAGTTACTAAAAATTTAAATGAACCCTATAGAGCATATAAGGAGGACACGATGGAGTCAGGTCAACAAGTATCACCGGAACGAGAACGACGCATCGTTCGCTTCATTCCGTATCTATTAATCGTCGGTCTGCTTCTCGTCGTCGCTGTACGTGAACCGATCATCTCTGCTATCGGAGCCGTCGTGACTGCCCTCCTCTTCGGATTGCACCTATTCGAAGAACGTCGTGCACGCAGGGCATGGGAGGCGTACGTCGCCGGAATCTCGATGCAAGTCGAGGAGACGGGACAAGATGCGTTGACGAACATGCCAATCGGGATTTTGTTATACGATGAGGATACCCTCGTCACCTGGTTCAATGATCCGATGCGGGACATATTTGATGATGTAGCGATGGGACAGACGCTCAATGAGCTCGATCCCTTATTCATCGAGATGGTCGCGACAAATGAGGACCAAGCGACGCTTGAAATCGGTGATGCCGTATATCGCGTCTTTTCAAATCATGAGAACCGGACGTTCTATCTGTTCGATATGACAGAAGAGGCACAAGTCGAACAACAACTCGTCGACAATCAGACGGTCATCGGCGTCATCTATCTCGATAACTACGATGAGATGACACAAGGTATCGAAGATCAGTTGCGCAGTGAGTTGAACAGTCGTGTCACTCAACTATTGAATCACTGGGCAGCCGAACACGGAACGTATATCAAGCGGACCGCGTCCGATCGATATTTCATCGTCACGACAGAAGAGAATCTCCGGATTCTCGAACGATCGAAGTTCACGATTCTCGATACCGTTCGCGAAGAGACGAGTCAGCGTGGTGTCCAGTTGACGTTATCGATCGGAATTGGTTGCGGAAGTGACCCGATTCCGGCGCTTGGTCTGATGGCTCAGTCGAGTCTCGATCTCGCATTAGGACGGGGAGGCGATCAAGTCGTCATCAAACGCGACGGGAAAGTCCGCTTTTATGGCGGCAAGACGAACCCGACAGAAAAACGGACACGTGTCCGGGCACGGGTCATTGCCAACTCGCTTCGTGATTTAATGCAGGAATCAAGCCGTGTCCTGATCATGGGGCATAAGAATCCGGATATGGATGCACTCGGATCAGCGATCGGCATTTTGAAGCTTGCGGAAATGAACGATAAGGAAGCGCATATCGTTTTACCGCCAGAAGAAATCGGTCGGGGGATTCGCCGGATGATGGACGAGATCGCTGAAGTACCACAACTCGAGACACGGTTCGTCAATGCGTTTCAAGCCGATCAGTTGATTGACGATCAGACGTTACTCGTCGTCGTCGATACCCACAAACCGTCGCTCGTCGTCGTACCGACGTTACTCGATCGATTCGAGCATATGGTCGTGATTGATCATCACCGGCGTGGGGAGGATTTCATCGAAGATGCGGTCCTCGTTTATCTCGAGCCTTACGCATCGTCGACGTCAGAGCTCGTCACCGAGTTAATCGAGTACCAGCCGACGAATCAAAAGCTATCGATGCTTGAAGCGACGGCGTTACTTGCCGGAATCATCGTCGATACGAAAGGCTTTGCCCTTCGGACCGGATCGCGGACGTTCGATGCTGCCTCTTACTTGCGTTCACAAGGTGCTGACACGGTGCTCGTGCAAGAGTTCCTCAGTCAGGATCTTGAGACGTACGTTGAGCAGTCACATATCCTCGAGCGGTCCGAGGTCTATACGAAAGGGATTGCGATTGCGACAGCGGAACCTGGCGTCATTCACGATCAAGTCTTGATCGCACAAGCGGCCGATCAATTGTTGTCGCTTCAAGGCATTCGTGCTGCCTTCGTCATCGCGGAACTTCAAGACGGACGGACAGCGATCAGTGCCCGTTCCCTTGGAGAAGTCAACGTCCAATTGATCATGGAGACGCTCGGAGGCGGCGGTCACTTGACGAACGCGGCGACACAGATGTCAGAATCGGTCATCACGGTCGCGGATGCGTTGCGTAAAGCGATCGATCAATATCTAGAAGATGAGACAAAAGGAGAGGAATCAGAATGAAGGTTATTTTCTTACAAGATGTAAAAGGACAAGGTAAAGCAGGAGACGTCAAAGACGTGGCCGATGCTTATGCAAATAACGTACTCTTCAAGAAAAAGTTGGCGCGTCCTGCGACGACTGGCAACTTGAAGCAACATGAAGCACATGAACGTAAAGCAGCAGAAGAAGCGAAACAGAACTTGCTTGACGCGCAAGCGTTAAAAGAGAAAATCGAAAAAGAGACGATCATCGTCTCGACGAAAGCCGGTGAAGGCGGTCGTGTCTTCGGTTCTGTCACAAGCAAACAGATCGCGGAAGCACTCAAGAGCATGGGTTACAAAATCGACAAACGTAAAATCGAGCTCGAGCACCCAATCAAGGCACTCGGCTTTACGAAGGTACCATTGAAGCTACACAACGAAGTGACAGCGACGCTGAACGTTCAGGTCAAAGAGGCGTGAGTAGAAAAGGGGAACGGTGATGAGTGAAGTCATGCAAAATATGCCTCCCCAAAGTATCGAGGCAGAACAAGCCGTCCTAGGGGCGATCATGATTGATGCGGATCGTTTGATCAGTGCATCAGAACGTCTGTTACCGCAGGACTTTTACCGTGCCTCTCACCAACGGATCTTCGAAGCGATGCTCGTGCTGTCCGACCGAGGCGAAGCGATCGACCTCGTCACGGTCACAGCCGAGCTGAGTACGCTTGGCATCCTAGATGAGATCGGTGGTCTACCGTATCTAGCGGAACTAGCGGAAGGTGTACCAACCGCAGCCAACATCAATTACTACGTCAACGTCGTTGACCAGAAGTCGACGCTTCGGCGTCTCATTCGGACGGCGGGTGAAATCGTCACTGACGGATACGAGCGGCAAAACGAGGTCGATGTCCTGCTGAATGAGGCAGAACGGAAGATTCTCGAAGTATCACAAGGAAAAGGGAGCGCGAGCTTCATCCCGATCTCGGACGTCTTGACGAGTGCCTATGCAACGATTGATAAATTGCATAAGCAAAGCGGCGAGACGACGGGGATTCCGACCGGTTTCCAGGATCTCGATAAGATGACGGCCGGCTTCCAGCGTAACGATCTAATCATCGTCGCAGCACGTCCATCGGTCGGGAAGACGGCGTTTGCCTTGAACATCTCGCAAAACGTCGCGACACGCGCTGACGAGAACGTCGCCATCTTTAGTCTTGAGATGGGTGCCGAACAGCTCGTCATGCGGATGCTCTGTGCCGAAGGAAACGTCGATGCGCAGCGTCTGCGGACTGGTCAACTCGAGGAAGAGGACTGGGGCAAGTTATCGCTTGCGATGAGTAACCTGTCTCAAGCCGGCATCTACATCGACGATACACCAGGGATTCGGGTTAACGATATCCGGGCGAAGTGCCGTCGTTTGAAGCAGGAGCACGGTCTTGGGATGATCATGATCGATTACTTGCAGCTGATTCAAGGGAATGGTCGCTCCAGCGACAACCGTCAACAAGAGGTCTCGGAAATTTCCCGTTCCTTGAAATCACTCGCGCGTGAACTCGAAGTCCCCGTCATCGCCTTATCGCAGCTCTCCCGTGGGGTTGAGAGCCGTCAAGATAAGCGACCGATGATGTCGGATATCCGGGAATCGGGAGCAATCGAGCAAGATGCCGATATCGTCGCCTTCTTGTATCGTGACGATTACTACAATAAAGAAACGGAAGATGCGAATACGATTGAGATCATCATCGCAAAACAGCGGAATGGTCCAACCGGTACCGTCAAGCTCGCCTTCCGAAAAGAATTCAACAAGTTCGTGGATCTCGAGCCAAGCAACTCGTACGCGCCACCAGCTTAATCCAAGCTACGTTTTGTCTTCGATCAATCGGAGATAAAACGTAGCTTTTTTTATTTTCACCTAAAGATTCTCAGTTTGTTCACCAAAAACGATAATTAAACGAACGAAAGAGAATTGTAACAATTAATTGTTCGGTATTTGGTTGACTTCTCTTTTTTATCGCGTTACACTTAGTCGTGGTTTTGAATCGTACGTGGAGGTGGATGATAAGATGTCATCAGTAGTAGTAGTCGGAACACAGTGGGGCGACGAAGGAAAAGGGAAAATCACCGATTTTCTTTCGAAACAAGCCGACGTCGTAGCACGTTATCAAGGTGGAGACAATGCAGGACATACGATCGTATTCAATAACGAGACGTACAAATTGCACTTGATCCCATCAGGTATTTTTTACTCGGATAAGAAATGTGTCATCGGGAACGGTCTCGTCGTCAACCCGAAATCACTCGTCAAGGAATTGAAGTATCTGCACGATCGTGGTGTCTCAACGGATAACTTGTTAATTTCGAATCGGGCGCATGTCATCTTGCCGTATCATCAGTTGCAGGATCAGTTAGAAGAAGAAGCGAAGGGCGACGCAAAAGTCGGAACGACGCTAAAAGGAATCGGACCGTGCTACATGGATAAAGCCGCACGAATCGGAATCCGGATGGCAGACTTACTCGACAAAGAAACGTTCGCTGAGAAGTTGAAGATCGTTCTCGACCAAAAGAACCGGATGTTCACGAAGATGTATGACGCTGAACCAATCGCGTTCGACGATATCTTCGAAGAGTACTATGCGTATGGGCAAGAGTTCGCGAAATACGTCTGCGATACATCCGTCGTCGTCAACGATAGCCTCGATCACGGCGAAAAAGTGTTGTTCGAAGGCGCACAAGGTGTCTTACTCGACCTTGACCACGGAACGTACCCGTTCGTTACATCATCGAACGCATCTGCCGGTGGTGTCGCATCGGGTGTCGGTGTCGGTCCAGCTCGGATTGATCACGTCGTCGGTGTCTGTAAAGCGTACACGTCACGTGTCGGTGACGGTCCGTTCCCAACGGAATTGTTCGATGACATCGGTCACCAAATCCGTGAAGTCGGTCGTGAATACGGGACGACGACAGGACGTCCGCGTCGTGTTGGTTGGTTCGACTCTGTCGTCGTTCGCCACTCGCGCCGTACAAGTGGGTTGACGGATCTTGCGCTCAACTCAATCGACGTTTTGACAGGACTCGACACGTTGAAGATCTGTACATCGTACGAATTCAACGGAAAACAGATCGATGAGTACCCAGCAAGCTTCCGTGATCTCGAAGCATGTGTTCCAGTTTACGAAGAACTTCCAGGCTGGAAAGAGGACATCACAGGTGTCCGTCGCTTTGAAGATCTACCGTTGAACGCACAGAACTACGTCAAGCGGATTGCGGATCTCACAGGTATCTCGCTCGTCACGTTCTCGGTCGGACCGGGTCGTGAACAGACAGTCGTCTTGCGTGATCTCTACGAAGAAGCATAAGTCCCAACAGCCTCTTGCCTCCCGCAAGAGGCTGTTTTTTGTGCGAAATGGTTCACAAACGGAAGCAAAAACAGGTATACTGAATACAGTGTTTCACGTGGAACCTCTCCCGTGAGACGACGAACAGCAGAGAGAGTGGCGCCGGGAGTTTCCGTCGCCACCTTTCTATATGCTGAAAAAACAGGTAAAATAGATTGAATAGAAATTTTTAAGGGGGCACACCCAGTGACGGAACGCAAAATTCTAGTCGTCGATGACGAGTTACCGATTGCAGATATACTCAAGTTTAAATTAGAAAAAGAAGGCTACCAGGTCGCGATCGCAAATGACGGCGTGGAGGCATTAGAGAAATTCGAGGAGTTCAAACCGGATTTGATGTTACTCGACATCATGCTCCCGTTAATGGACGGGATGGAGGTCTGCCGGGAAGTCCGGAAGACGTCGAAGATTCCAATCATCATGTTGACAGCGAAAGATTCCGAGATCGATACGGTACTTGGTCTTGAGCTTGGCGCGAACGATTACGTGACGAAGCCATTCAGCTCGCGCGAGTTACTTGCCCGCGTGAAAGTCCACTTACGCAACACGAGTCCGGAAGCTACACCACAACCGGTTGGACCAGGTCCACTCAAAGTCGGAGAACTGTATATCGATACGAATTCGCATACGGTGACACGTAAGGATCAAAAGATCGAGCTGACGCAGCGTGAGTTCGAATTGTTGCACTACCTCGCGAAAAACATCGGTCAAGTCATGACACGTGAGCATTTGTTGCAAACGGTCTGGGGCTATGACTACTTCGGTGACGTCCGGACAGTCGACGTAACGGTGCGTCGTCTCCGTGAGAAAGTCGAAGATAACCCAAGTACGCCAGTTTACATCATGACGCGTCGTGGTGTCGGCTATTATCTCCAAGATGGGGAGAATGAATAACGATGTTAAAAGGAACGAACTTCTTTAAATCCATCCAATGGAAACTCGTCGTCATCTATGCCTTATTGATCTTAGTGGCGATGCAGGTCATTGGCGTCTATTTCGTTCGTTCCCTTGAAAAGCAGTACATTACGAACTTCTCGAAGTCGGTCGAGGACCGGGCAGGTCTTGTCGCCTATAACGTCGGGAAGGAATTCGATAAAACAGGCGATGATGAAGCCTCCAAACGGCAGTTGTCCCAATCACTAGGGCAACTGCTGTCTGAGTTTAGTAATGGCTCCACCTCAAGGAACGACATCCTCGAAGTCCAGATCATCGACCAGGACTCAATCATCCAGGCAACGTCGGATAACGAGAACCAATCAGCAGTCGGACAACGGGCGACGAATTCATTGATTAAAAAAGCACAGGCAACGAGCTCGACCCGGACGGACACCGTGCTTGATCCGGAATCAGAGGATAAGATCCGAATCTTTGCCGTACCGGTCACTTCGGAACGAGATGGTGTCACGACCGGTATGATTTATGTCCGCGCCTCGATGGAGTCGATCTATTCGCAGATGCAACAGGTCACGCGGATTCTTGCGACCGGAACGGTCATCGCTCTCGTCATCACGTCGATTCTTGGTGTCTTGCTGTCGCGGACGATCACGCGCCCGATTTCCGATATGCGGCGTCAAGCGATCGAGATGCGACGCGGGAACTTCTCGCGGAAGGTTAAGGTCTATTCGGACGATGAGATCGGTCAGCTCGCTCGTTCGTTCAACGAATTGACGGATGAGCTACTCGAAGCGAACGCGACGACGGAAGCTGAACGGCGGAAGTTGACGAGTGTCCTAGAGAATATGACCGATGGCGTCATCGCGACGGACCGGACGCTGCGCGTCATCTTGATGAACGATCAAGCGAAGGATATCGTCGGTGCGGATGATGCGAGCGTCGTCGGCACGAACTTGAAGGACTTACTGGCACTTGGTGATGATTTCATGATTCCGGAAGACGGTACGATGCCACCGCGTCTACTTGATTTCAGTAGTGAGGATGAACTGTTCCTCGTCCGGGCATTCTTCTCGCCCGTCAAGAAACACAGTGGTCCAATAACCGGGATGATCGTCGTCCTGCATGACGTCACGGAACAGGAGCAAGTCGAACAGGATCGTCGCGAATTCGTCGCGAACGTCAGTCACGAGCTCCGGACACCGCTGACGACGATGCGCAGCTATCTTGAAGCCTTGGCAGAAGGCGCGTATCAGGACGAGGAACTCGCACCGCGTTTCCTTGAGACGACACAAAATGAGACGGAGCGGATGATCCGCCTCGTCACCGATCTCTTACAACTGTCGAAGATGGACAGTAAGGAATACAAGATGAACAAGGTCCGCTTCGATTACATTCAGTTCCTGAATGAGATTCTCGATCGGCATGACATGACGAAGCCGGAACGGATTCGTTTTCGTCGTAAGATCATGAAGCGGAAAGTCTATATCCGTGGGGATCAGGATAAATTGATCCAAGTCGCAGACAACATCCTGACGAACGCAATCAAGTACTCACCGGAAGGCGGAACGATCACCGTCCGGACGATGCTCCGGGCAAAACGGATCGTCATCAGCATCAAGGATGAAGGTGTCGGAATCCCGAAAGCGAATCTCCAAAAAATCTTCGAACGCTTCTATCGTGTCGATAAAGCCCGTGCCCGTAAAATCGGCGGCACCGGTCTTGGTCTGTCGATCGCAAAAGACGTCGTTTCGGCACATGGTGGCGACATCTGGGCAGAAAGTGAATGGGGACGCGGCACGACGATTTACTTCACGCTTCCGTATGAGGTGATCGAAGAGGTGGATGCCGGATGAAGAAACAACACTGGAGTTCGCTGTTACTCGTCCTACTTGTCGCCGGTTCGATCGCTCAGACAGCGATGCTCTGGACCTATCATCCAAGCAGTGAATCAATCGAGCGGGAACAGGTCTCGTTCAACGAGATCGATGCCTCAAAGACGATTGAAAGCAACCAACTGATCAACCCGGAACTACTCGTCTATTCGGACCAGGAAGGGATCTATCAGACACAAATCATCGGTCGGACCTTCCTTAACCGAATCGGTGCGTCGTTTAACATCGGTGTCCTCGTCTTGACGGATAAAGCGAACAACATCCCGGTCGGTGACCGGAGTGTCGAGATGATCTTCCCGACACCGATCAGTGCGACGATTCTTGAAGAGTTACTCGGAGAAAAACAGATCGCCTTCTCGGAACCGATCAAACGACTCTATTTACTCGATTATGATGGACCAATCCTCCGTCTCGAGTCGGCGACCGGTCGCCTGAAGGACTTCAAGCTCGTCGGCGATGAGACGGTTCTGAAGCGACTGTTCGCGCATGATAAGAAAAAACCGATGACACGCGTCGAACTCAAAGGTGGCGATTATACGTATGTCGCGAGCGGTACGACGCGACTAGAGCAAGTCTTCGTCTATGACGAGGTCGGGCAATCGCCGAAACCACTCGACCGCATTCGGAGTGCCTTTTTTGCCGAGAACTCGAACGTCCAGCAAATCAAGAGTCGGGATGATCTCGACGTCTTAACGGACGGCGTCAGCGTTTCGACGTATGACCGAAACTATAATGTGTATCGTTTCAATACATTATCGCCGAATACGCAAAGCTCGACGGTCGATTACAGCACGCTCGTCAGCTATGTCAACATTCATGGGGGCTGGCTCGATCAAGATACCCAGCGTAGTGGTTTCCGGTATTACTTTGATCAGATGAGTAAAAAGAGTGAGGAACAGACGGCGACGTTCCGATTGTATCTGAACCGGTATCCGGTATTTGGGGAGAGTGGTCCGCTGCTCGAACAGACGAAGTTCGATCTCGCGACACTGAAGATCATGTATGAGGAGAACCAAGTCCGGTCGCTCAGTCGTAGCATGCTCCGAGCGAAGCGGAAGCTCATCCTTCGGGAAGAAACGGTGCCAGCTGTTGAAACGGTTCTCGAACGTCTGAGTCGTGCTGACCTCTTAAAAGAGATCAGTGGAATCCGGATTGGATATGAGATGACGTATAAGATTTCAACGAGCCGCTATGCCGTCTTTGAGCCGACGTGGTTCATCAAAATCGATGGCGTCTGGCAATCGATCAATCAAGCTGTCGGGAATGAGGGGTGAGGATGAATGGACTGGAGTAAAGCGAAGACCTTATTGATGCTGACCTTTTTGATCCTGAACGTCTACCTCGCCATTCAATTGATGGACCGGATGGTCGAGCCGCGGATCGTCGCGACGAGTGCGACCGGTAAATCGATCTTGAAGGATCGTCAAATCGATGAGAAAAAGCTACAACCGGTTACGCGAGACATCGGCTATTTAACAGCCGAAGTCGATGCGCGGACGCTAGCGCCACTCGCGAGTTCACCGATTCGTGACGCGGTCGCCTCCGTCAAGAACGATGTCGAGTGGTCGGTCCGGTTGACGAAACCGTATCGACTCGATGCGAAGACGATGCGGGATTCTGCTTCATCGTTCGTTCAAGCATCAGTTCGATATGGTGCCGAATATACATTTTGGAAGTATGATAGTAAGTATCAGGAGATGACATTCGTTCAGACGTATAAGGGACAACCACTCTATTCGACACCACAGCAGTCACGTGAGGACGATGCGATGATTGGACCGTCCCTGCTCGTCTTGCAGCTCAACGATGCGAAGGAAATCGTCAGCTACAAACAACGCCACTTGAACAAGGTCGTCCGGCAAGCACAGGACGTGACGTTGTTATCAGCAAGTGAAGCGATCGTCCAGTTGTCGGAGCAAGGTTTATTCCCGGCATCAAAACGGTTGACGAGTCACAAGCTCGGTTATTTCTGTCTCGTCACGGAAGGCACGGAATCCGTTCAAATCCTGCCGCCAACGTGGCAAATCGAGCTCGACAATGAAGAAGTCTACTTCGTCAATGCGATTGACGGCGGCGTCCAGACCGTCGAACGATTGGATACAGTCTCAGAGAAATGAGGAATGCACGATGAGCCTACACTACAGCGTCATGGCCAGTGGCTCGACGGGGAACGCCCTCTATATCGAAAGTGAACAGACCCGCTTGCTCGTCGACGCGGGACTGACTGGCAAGGCGATGCTCGCCTTGTTCGACCAGATTGACCGGTCGCCGCATGGCATCGATGGTCTGTTCGTCACCCATGAGCACTCCGACCATATCAAAGGCGTCGGCATCATGGCACGGAAGTACAATATCCCGCTCTATGCGAATGAAAAGACGTGGGCAGCGATGGAAGCGAAGATCGGCAAGATTGATCCGGCGCTGAAGTTCCTCTGGGAAGTCGGAGAGGTCAAGCAGTTCGGTGACATCGAAGTCGAATCATTCAACGTCAGTCATGATGCAGCAGATCCGATGTTCTTTCAGTTCGCTCATGAAGGAAAACGGTTGGCACACATCACGGATACCGGATACGTCTCGGACCGGATGAAAGGTGTCATTCGGGGCGCTGATGCCTATATCTTTGAAGCGAACCATGATATCGGCATGCTCCAGATGGGACATTACCCGTGGAGCGTCAAACGACGGATTCTTGGCGATTACGGACACGTCTCGAACGAGGACGCCGCAATCGCGATGAGCGAGGTCCTCGATGACCGGACGAAACGCATCCACATGGCCCACTTGAGCAAGGACAACAACATGAAGGAACTCGCCCGGATGAGTGTCTCCCAGACGCTCGCGAGCCGTGACGTCGATCTGAGTAAGATTCAGCTTCTCGACACGGATCCGGTCATTCCGACGCCGCTCCTGAAGCTTTGATTATGGGAAATTACTGAATATGCTCAAAAGACCCCCACATTTGGCTCACTTGCCACGTGATGGGGGTATACTTGTGTAAAGAGAGTCATAAAGGAGGCGTATGTCGATGGATCGACCCGAAGAACCACGGAACGAATCCGAACGATACGAACAGTCATCCGATGAGAGCGGCTTCCCGCCCCGTCAGCCGGCAACGAGCGAACCGGTCAGCCCTTATCGTGAACCATATGAAGAACAACCAGAACCACCGCGTCGTCGCGGTGCCGGAAAAGCCTTTTTCGTCGGTCTGATCGGCGGAATCGTCGGAGCCTTGTTGATTGCTCTCGTCGCGTGGCCGTTCGTCCGCGATGAGATGACGAGTCCGACTCCGGTTTCGTCGACGACAGCGGAACAGACTGCGACACAGACGACAGAGGATGAAGCCGACATCGTCGGTGCAGTCGGTAAGACGAAGGAAGCCGTCGTGAGCGTGACGAACCTTCAGAGCTCGTTCCAAGGAACCGATCAGGAAACGGGTGCAGGGTCCGGCGTCATCTATAAAAAAGACGGCAATAAAGCCTACGTCGTTACGAACTACCACGTCGTTGAAGGGGCGAACCGCTTGTCTGTCACGTTATCCGACGGAACAGCACTCGAGGCAAAAGTCCTCGGGGAAGATCCGACGTACGATTTAGCGGTCTTGTCGATTGATTCATCGAAAGTGACACAAGTCGCAAAACTCGGGGATTCGGATACGTTACGTGCCGGTGAGACGGTGCTTGCGATCGGAAACCCACTCGGAATCTTCGCGAACTCCGTCACACGCGGTGTCATCAGTGCACAGGAACGGACGGTTCCAGTCGATACGAACAAGGATGGACAGCAAGACTTCAATACAGAAGTCATTCAAACCGATGCAGCGATCAACCCGGGGAACTCCGGTGGAGCGCTCATTAACACAGCCGGTCAATTGATCGGAATCAACTCGATGAAGATTGCAGAAGCAAGTGTCGAAGGAGTCGGATTTGCGATTCCGATCAACGAAGCGTTACCAATCATGCGTGACCTCGAGCAAAATGGTGAAGTCGTTCGTCCACAGCTCGGGATCCAGATTCGTGACGTGCAGGAATTCCCAAGCGGATATCGCGAAGATCGTCTGAAATTACCGAATGATGTCACGAAAGGAATCGTCGTCGTTGGTCTGACACGTAACAGTGGAGCCGAAAAAGCGGGAATGAAGGCAAACGATGTCATCGTCGAGATCAACGGAAAAGCGATTGCATCGTTCGCCGATCTAAAAAGTGTCCTCTACCGGGATGCAAAAGTCGGTGAAACAGTCAAAGTCACGTTCTATCGTGGCGGTGAAAAACAGACAGCAGATGTGAAGTTGTCGGCTCAGTCACCAACTGTTCAATAAGGCATCACCTAAAAAACCATCCACAGGTCCGACCTGTGGATGGTTTTTTTGAGTAAGGAAACCTGCGGCTTTTTCGGTCAGGAAGGTCGATATTTGTTATACTGGAAGCGGATAAATGTGGATAAGTGAAAGGAGGAGACCACCTGTGGATAAGTACGTTTGTTTAGAACATGTCGAGCTCGCGCTTGACGAAATCGTGGATGAAACAGAACAATACCCGATTCTCGATCAGCTAAATCCAGAAAAAAACATCACGTGTGAATACTGTGACGCACCGGCAACATATCTTGTGTCAAGCAAAAAATAAATATCAACATGTGGATTTGTGGATAACTCTGTGGATAACTCCTGAATTTTCTGTCAGAAAGCGAGAAAAAAGATGCAAATTACCATCATTACAGTCGGAAAGCTAAAAGAGAAGTATTTGAAGCAAGGCATCGCTGAATATACGAAGCGTCTCGGCGCCTACTGTTCGATCCAAGAAATCGAGGTCGCGGACGAAAAGGCACCGGAGCAGTTGAGTGAAGCGGAGATGGCACAAGTGAAGAAAAAAGAGGGTGAACGGATTTTAGCGAAGATCGGACCGGATGTTCATGTGCTTGCACTTGCTATCGAAGGAAAACAACGGACAAGCGAACAGTTCGCAAAAGAACTCGATCAACTCGCGACATACGGTAAGAGCAAAATTGCTTTCGTCATCGGTGGATCGCTCGGTCTTGCACCAGAAGTGATGCAGCGTGCGAATGATACAATCTCGTTTTCCAAGATGACATTCCCGCATCAATTGATGAAGATGATCCTCTGTGAACAGATTTATCGGGCGTACCGAATTAATCGGAATGAACCGTATCATAAGTAAACGTATGAATATCATTCTGAAGCGTCAAAGCACATCCTAAATGTCTTTGATGCTTTTTTTATAAGTCAATATTTCGATTAATAAAAAGGACATGAAAATCATGGAGGTGGAGAATAGATGGGAGCTTGGGGAGTAGCGATATTGTCTGATGACATAGCAGAAGATATTAGCTTTAGATATAAGGATTTATTAGGCGACAACTTTACGAATGAAGAAGCAACGAAAGTTGTTATTGAAGAATACCTAGATGAGATAGACGATGAAGAAATTACAGCTTTTTGGTTATCTTTTGCCTTAATACAATGGAAATTAGGAAGACTTCAAGATGAAGTGAAAAGTGAGGCATTGCGTATCATTGATAGTGGTGTTGACCTTGATCGTTGGGAAGAAGATCCTAAATTGAAAAAGAAACGCGAAGTCATCCTTTATAAATTGAAGGAGAAACTTAACTCTCCTCAGCCACAAGCCAAAAAAGTACCAAAGAGATTCATAGCTGAAACAAATTTAAAGACCGGTGATGCAATCAGTTATCAGTTACCATCAGGTGATTTCATGATTCTTAAGGTTATCGAAATCATTGAACAATGGACGAAGGATCGATATCCTCTTTTTGAAATATGTGATTGGATAGGGAAAGAAATTCCTTCAAAAGATCAAATCGATCTGTTAGATTTCAGGACAGAAATGCAAGCAGATGGAGAGTTATTATTTGATAAAGTAGCTGTTTATCCTGCAGGAAAAAGAGACGATCCAGCTAAACGTATAAAAGTGATAGCAGAAAATGTCTCTATAAAATTAGAGGCGGGAACTCCATATACGCTATTAACGTGGAAAGACTTAGATGAATATTTAACTTGGAATCGTTACATAGAATAAACATTAAAAATGAATGGAGGACATAATGATTATTCAGGTCATTGAAGAGGAAACACGTAGTCAGGTTAAAGCCTTTTTTACCAAGCACTGGGGTAGTTCGCAAATGGTAACGTCGACAGGTGTTCATGATTGCAGTCTGTTAGATGGGTTTTATGCCAAGAACGATGATCATGAAATCATTGGACTGATTACCTATCATATTACTTCGCAGACGTGCGAAATCATTTCACTGGATAGTCTTGAAGAAGGTAAAGGAATTGGTTCACGATTGATGCAAGTGATAGAGGAAAAGGCAACACAGCAACAATGTAACTTGCTGACACTCGTTACGACGAATGATAATGAGCATGCGATACGTTTTTATCAACATCGGGGATATACAGTATCAAAAGTGATTCCGAATGCCGTGGACCTTGCACGCAAAATAAAACCGGAAATCCCGTTGTACAATGAAAAGGGAGTTCCGATTAAAGACGAATTCATTTTGATAAAACATCTATGAGTTACATATTCGTTGTTGATGTTAGAACTTCTAAATAATCTTTCTCACTCTTGAATTGATCATTCACAATCAAATCTGGTGAAATCAAATAGGTTCCGGCATATTCACCGTACTTAATTTTGAAATAGCATGTTTTAGGTGCGAGTAGGCTTTTCGATTGATGAATCTGCTCTCGTGATAGTGGCGTCCAATCTGATTGATCTTGTGAATTAGCGAAAGAGACAACAATCGATTGATCAGCTTGAATCAATAGTACAAGATCGCTGTCTTGTAAACGCGATGGATTGACGTGGGTGAGGATCGGGTCGACAGACTTAGCGATAAACCCGCCAATAGTATTGTGTGACTGCTGTTCCTCGATGAATTGTTGAATCATAGTTATCCTCCTGACTGGATCTATGGATTATTCCGACTTTTCTTTCGTGATGATACCGATAACGAAACCAAATAGCATGATGATGCCGGTAACGAGTAACGCAGGCACGTGTCTTTCTAGTGCCATATAGAGACCTGCACCACTTAAGATGACGCCGGTTGGGATCAAACGTTTCGCATGAAGTATTCCTCCCAAACGGATAATGACGTTGTTTTCACTATACCGGATAGAACGTCAGATAAGACGCATGCTTTAGTAAATAATGATAATCTGATTTTGAATATGTAGAACGAAAACAGACGCCGTCCATTGACTTGGACAGCGTCTGTTTTTCATTATGTTCGCTCTAGTACATTGACGAGCATCTGATGGATGACGTCATGATCCCGGACGTCATGGACACGATAACTACCGGGTAACGTATAGACGTCTATCGCTCCAACGTAAGCAATCTTCAGTTCCAACGTTCCGTCCTCCTGACAGGTCGTCCGGAGTTCGATTTCACCGCTGATGACACCGACTTCTTGCGTCATGACACCATGTGTGGCGGTAAAAGTAGAGATTTTCGTTTCCATCGAATCGACTCCTTTTTAGTATGTACATGTGTTCAACATCGTTTGTAAGGCAGTTTTTTCACTCGACTGTAAGCTGAGGTTCCACCGACTCTTCGTATTGATCCACATCTTCGAGTAGGCACAGCTCGCACCTGCTCGTGTCGGCTTCCATGTCGACGGATCCTGATCCCCTTTTGAACGGTTCGAGCTTGCAGAGACAGCAATCAATTGCGGACCTGTTAAATCGTTTGCGAACGCTTGACGTGTCGTCGTCGTCCAGCTGCTTGCTCCTGAACGCCATGCTTCGGCAAGCGGTACGACGTGATCGATGTCGAGGTCAGACGGGTTCGTGAATGTCAGTCCGTCATAGTAACTATACCAAGAACCAGATGTAACGGGACACGATCCGACATATGAATCAGCGTCACGTTTTAAGACGACTTGTCGTGTATCACAGCCGCTTGCTTGACTGATCCAGTGCGGGAACAAATCACGCGAATAACCGGTCATGCTGCCTTCTGTTTTAACCGTTAAGGCATCGAGTTGAGACTGTGCCGTCGCTTTCGATGAGATCCCTGAGGGCAGTGCGGAAACGGATGTCGTATCGAATTGGAAAGCGGTCAGGCAGACGAGCGCAGTGATGACGATGGACTTGATGGCTTTGAACACGTGTCATTCCTCCTATGTATGAGACGAGATGATGTGAAGACACCCTTCACAATTTTTAGTATGGCATCACTTATTTAGGAGAAAATAAATATCGTGTAAATGTTATAAAAATTAAACTTTTGTCATTATTTGAACTACCTCCACCTACGCTTTGCTTAGAGATAGAGGATTCCTGAGTGATCCGACCTATCGGTTGAAACGTAATCAGGCTAACCCCGTCGTCCCGACGGTTGAAGAAGCTAGGATACGTTCGGCTTCTTGTTTAAGATTCAGTCCTGCGTTCACATCACGGTCGTGGTGGACACCACAACTCGGGCATGTCCATTCACGCAAGGCAAGATGTTTCACGTCTTTGTGTTGATGACCGCAACTCGAGCACAGTTGGCTAGATGCGAAGGTCTTCCCAATCTTCACGACAGTCTTTCCGTACCATCCTGCCTTATACTCCAGCATGCGGAAGAACGCTGACCAACTGACCTCGGAGATGGACTTGCTCAACTTGCGGTTCTTCTGCATGTTTTTCACCTGCAAGGTCTCGATTCCGATGACGTCGTGGTTTTTGACGATCTCGGTAGATACCTTGTGCAGGAAGTCGGTTCGCTTGTTGACAATCTTTTCATGGATGCGGGCGACCTTTCGTTTCTGCTTCTGGTAGTTCGTCGCCTCGGACAGCTTAACTTTCTTAGCCAAGACCATGCGCTGACGTCGAGAGAGCTTGCGTTGCTCCCGCGCGAGCTTCTTCTCAAGCCTTCGGAAGTAGCGATCGTTTTTATACACCGTGCCGTCCGACAGGATGGCAAAGTGCTTCAACCCGACATCGACGCCGATGGACGAACCCGTCTTCGGCAGTTCGTGGATCTCCTGCTCGACGAGCAGGGAAACGAAGTATTTCCCTGAAGCGTTACGTCGGATTGTGGCGTTCAAGATTCGTCCTTCTATCTGCCTCGAGTTGGCAAAACGCACCCACTTCAGCTTAGGAAGTTTGAGCTTGCTGCCAACGATTGAAACTTCGGGAAGTTGGTTCTTCTTCTCGATATTGGTTTTGTAGGATTGGACGGGATTACGCTTCGATTTGAATCGAGGCCGTTCGTTCTGCTTCTTGAAGAAGCGGTCATACGCATCGGTCAGGTGTTTGACACTCGATTGAAGCGAATGGCTATCGACTTCTTTCAACCAGTCAAACTCTTGCTTCAGCATCGGAATTTCTTTCGAACAAGAACCGTAAGACAATCCTTTGCCTGTCACTTTATACGTCTCATCCCACTTCGCTAAAAAGTAGTTGAATACGAAGCGCGAACAACCAAAGGTCTTCGCAATCAGGATTTCCTGCTCTTTTGTCGGGTATATACTGAATTTGTATGTCTTATGCTTCAACATGATTTTCACCTCCTATGAAAGGTTTATACCCGAAAGGAAGGGAGGCGATTCACCTCCCACTTTCACTTCGATTAGAAGTGGGAGTACTCTCGCTTAATTTAGATAGAAGAGTCTGATCTTAGGATTTAAGGTGTTCTAAAGCTAATCAAATCCTTCGAAAAGATGTCGGGTCATCTCGCATATGGTACGCTTTTCAGGAAGCAGGATTTTAATGATTTGAGGAGCTGGTATGCATGAATAAAAAAGACATCGCCGACATCCGTCGTCACTTCAAGATGGATGCCGATTTACTAAAAATCCATGAAATCTATAACGTCTATATCCGAAAAGAGACGAGCGAAATCTATCATGAGGAAGCCCGACCGTTTCCGTTGCTTGATCCGGAACAACAGGAGCTGTTTCTTGCGAACTTCAAGAAAGTACTAGGTGGAAAACTCGACGTCAAGCTGTTCGAGGTCAAGTTCACCCATCCGGAAGAAGGAGAGACGGGTCATACGCAACAGCTCCTTTATGAAGGACTGTATGCGGAAGAGCCGGAGGACTGGGTCGAACAGATGCAGACGATGGCGTTGAAGATGGTTCAAGACGTCCAGTACGAGAATGACCTCGTCGTCACGTTCATTCGCGGACAATACTATAAAACAACAAAACGCCAAGCGGATGAGACAGAGATCGATCCGAATGACGACGTCTATACGACGCCGTTCATCCTCGGTAGCCTTAACTTAACGGAGTTACCGAAACAATCGCTCGTCTTTGATTTTGTCGAACGCGAATTCAAGTCGAACTTATTCATCAATCCGGTCATCAAACTGGCGTCGCCGATTGGTGGATTTCTCTTCCCGACCTTTACCGACAATGCAGCAGACGTCAATCATGTTTTGTATGCGGCGGGTAAACCGAATAAACCGGATTTCGGCTTCCTTGAAAATGTCTTGAACGGTCAACCGATCGTCACGGCAGATGAGGATAAAGCGATCTTCGAGGAGATCGTCAAATCGGTCGTCGGTGAATCGATGGATACGAAGACGTTAGCCGGTGTCTATGAAAACATCAATCAGTTGATCGTCGTCGAAGAGGATCAGGATGAAGAAGAAGTACCGATGCTCGACGTCCAGGAAGTCGAGCGTGTCCTCAAGGCAAGCGGTGTCGAAGACGTCAGCACGGAGCAGGTCGAACGGGCGTTTAAGACGGTCGTCGACGATCCGACATACGAGATGAAGGCGAGTAACATCGTCCCGAACTATGAAGCGAAATCGATTAAAATCAATACGAAGGTCGCGAACATCGCGATCAGTCCGCAAGACTTGAAGTACGTCAAACAAGTCAACTACCAAGGAAAACGCTGCTTGTTGATCGAGGTCGAGGAAGACACGGTCATCGATGGCTTTACGATCGTTTCACAAGAACAATTACGATGAGGATCAGCGCAGGCGACTGCGCTGATTTTTTTAGGTGAAACATTTGCTTCTCCTGTCAAAGACAGGTATATTGTGATGTAAGCGGTCTCTTTTTTGAAAAAGAGGCATTCGAAAATTTTTTTGGTGGTTATCGAAAGCGCTTTCGATAACTGTTTGAACAGAAAGGAAGCGATCCATTTGTCTACCATATCGATGCAAGATTTGCTACGAACGTTACGAAATTGTTCATCGATTCATCAAGACGGACTTGAAATCGTCGATAAGGCAATTCCTGACGTCTCGACCCCGGGAACACTCGATCCGCGTGTCCGTGAGGTCGTCCTCACGCAGCGTCCATCGGTCTCGATTCCAGAAGGGGCATCGCCAGTTGAATTAGCGCGTGCTGGCATGGGGTGGAACAACGAAGACGTGACGACCCGACAGATTGCAACAGACGTCTTTGCGATTCCAAGACCCGGCACCAAGATCGAAGCACGGTTGTATCGTCCGGAAGCGGCGCGTCCGCTCCCGCTCGTCGTCTATTTCCATGGCGGTGGTTTTTTCGGTGGCACGCTCGAGACGGTCGAGAATCCATGTAAGGCATTAGCCGATAAGGGGAACGTCGCCGTCTTGTCGGTCGGCTACCGATTGGCGCCAGAGCATCCGTTTCCGATAGGGCTCGAGGATTGTCATGTAGCAATCGATTGGGCAGTTGAATACGCCGATCGACTCGGAATCGATCCAAGTGCGATTGCTGTCGCTGGCGATAGTGCGGGTGGGAACTTAGCGACGGTCTGTTGTCTGCTCGACCGTGAGCGTCCGACGCCTTACATTCGCTATCAAGTTTTGTATTATCCAGTCGTTAATGTCAGTGAACATCCAAATTCGGAATATGACTGGACGCTTGAGGCATACGACCGACAAACGGAACCCGAGCTACTCGAACGGATCATTTTATCGCTGCAAGATGAAGAGGGTATCCTCGAGCAATGGTATGTCCAAGAAAGCGATTCGAAGGATCCACGAATCTCGCCATTGTTCGCGACGCTCACCGATTTACCAGAAGCACTCGTCATTACAGGAGAGTTTGATTACTTACGTCTTGAAGGAGAAGCATATGCGAAAAAGCTCGCACGTGCCGGCGTCAAGACTCGCTATCTCCAGTATCGGGGGATGGAACATGCCTTTCTTGATAAACTCGGTCTGTATCCGCAAGCCGAAGACAGCTTAGACGAAATCGCGAAAGACTTAAAACGACTTTTTTTTCAAACTAACTAACAAAGGTGGATGACACATGACATACACGCTCGATTGGCAAGCCTATACAAAACTCGCACGACAAACCGTCGCAGAAGGGGCGGTCCTCTTACAAAATGATGGTGTGCTCCCGTTACAACCCGCATCGACGGTCGCTGTCTTCGGACGTAATCAGTTCAACTACTATAAAAGTGGAACAGGATCAGGCGGAATGGTCAACGTTACGAACGTCGTCAGTCCGCTCGACATGCTACGCGAAGACGTGACGTTGAACGCAGACGTCCTCAAGGCGTACGAGACGTGGCTTGAAGACCATCCGTTTGACCAAGGTGAAGGCTGGGCAGCCGAGCCGTGGTCGCAAGAAGAGATGCCGCTTGACGCGACACTCGTTCAGCAAGCAGCGCTTGACTCCGATGTTGCCTTGATCATGATTGGTCGCACGGCTGGAGAAGACCGCGACAATACGGCGGATCCAGGGAGTTATTTTTTAACGGAGACGGAACAGGAGATGCTCCGACTCGTGACGACACACTTCAAACAAACTGTGGTCGTCTTGAACGTCGGGAATATCATCGATATGCGCTGGGTCGAAGAGACGGCGCCAAGTGCTGTCCTTTACGCGTGGCAAGGAGGGATGGAAGGCGGAACTGGACTGAGTGATCTTTTGCTCGGCCGTGTCTCGCCGTCAGGGAAACTACCAGATACGATCGTTCGTTCACTCGATGATTATCCGTCAACACCACACTTCGGTCATGCGGATCGTGCGCTGTATCAAGAAGACATCTATGTCGGGTACCGTTATTTCGAGACGTTCGCACCGGAAGCAGTCTTGTATCCGTTCGGTTATGGATTATCGTATACGTCGTTCGACCTGACGACAGACGTGACGACGTCAGCTGATGCTTGGACGGTTACAGCGACGGTGACGAATACCGGTCAGACGAGCGGGAAGGAAGTCGTACAAGGTTATCTCGAGAAACCACAAGGACAACTCGGGAACCCGACGCGTCAACTCGTGACGTTCGGCAAGACAAAAGAACTCGCACCAGGCGAGCAAGAATCTCTCACACTCGTCGTACCGTTCGCCTCGTTTGCGAGTTATGACGATAGTGGTGTCACCGGGCATAAATCGTCTTATGTCATCGAACCTGGCACGTATCAGCTCTATCTCGGAACGGACGTCCGGTCGGCGGTTCCAGTCGCAAGCCATTCCGTCGAGACGCTTAACGTCACGGACGTCTTAACGGAGAACATGGCACCGGTGACGGCGTTTAAACGCATCAAACCACAAGCGACCGAAACAGGATATACGGTAACGTATGAAGCGACACCACTGCGGACGATCGATCCGGAACAACGCCGTCAACAGGAGCGTCCCGTTGAACGGACACGGGCAGAAGATGCCGGTTGGAAGTTACGCGACGTCAAAGAAGAGCGTGTTACGCTCGAGACGTTCCTCGATCAATTGACGAATGCGGATCTCGCAGCAATCGTCCGGGGGGAAGGGATGAACTCACCGCGCGTTACACCGGGAACGGCGGGCGCCTTTGGTGGCGTGACGACAGAACTCGAAGCACTCGGTATCCCGGCAGGCTGTTGTGCAGATGGTCCGTCCGGGATCCGGATGGACATCGGAACGAAAGCCTTCTCGTTACCGAACGGAACGTTGCTTGCTTCGACGTTCAACACAACGTTGATTGCCGATCTATTTGAGATGACAGGTCTTGAGTTACGGAAGAACGAGATTGATACGTTGCTTGGACCCGGGATGAACCTCCACCGTCATCCACTCAACGGACGGAACTTCGAGTATTTCTCGGAAGATTCGTATCTGACTGGAAAAATGGCCGTGGCACAGCTCGACGGGATGCACCGGGTTGGTGTGACGGGAACGTTGAAGCACTTCAGTGCCAACAACCAAGAGTTCCACCGGCATGATCTGGATTCGATCGTATCAGAACGGGCGTTACGTGAGTTGTACTTGAAAGGGTTCGAGATGGCAGTTAAGGAAGGGAAAGCATACTCGATCATGACGACGTACGGTGCCGTCAATGGCATCTGGACTGCCGGCTTATACGATCAGAACACACGCATCTTGCGCGATGAATGGGGCTTTGACGGAATCGTCATGACGGACTGGTGGGCGAAGATCAACGCCGAAGGTTTGGAAGCAAACCGTCAACAAACGGCGACGATGGTCCGTTCGCAAAACGATCTCTACATGGTCGTCGGTGAACCAGGAACGAATCCATTCGAGGATGATACGTTGACGGCTCTCGCTGACGGGACACTTCGACGTTCCGAGTTACTGCGGAGTGCCGCGAACATCTGTCAGTTCCTGTTGCGTTCACCAGTCATGGACCGCGTGATGGGAACAGCAACATCGATTGAGGTCCTCGGGGCACCGGTCGAAGAAGAGACGCTCGAAGATCAAGCCGTCTCACACCAACGTCTCGTCAGTGGAGATGCCTTCCCGTTAACGGACGTCACGACGACGACAGGCAGCAGTCACGTCTTCGCTGTCACGGCAGAAGAGACAGGGATGTATCAGGTCACGTTGACGGCACGTTCGAATGCTAGTGAACTGGCACAGATGCCGGTGACGTTGTTTGCGAACAACATGCCGGTCGCGACCTTCACCTTCAACGGAACGAACGGTGAGTGGGTCAGTCAGACGAAGGACGTCTTCGTCTTCAACCCACACAACTATCTGAAACTCTACTTTGCACTCGGTGGTCTCGAGTTAAAAGAGTTGACGTTCACGCTTGCGGAATCGTTTCATATGAAGAACGGCTAATCATATTAGCCGGACGGAAAGGACGGATTGCGTGCAGTTTTCCATCATCAAAAAACGGGTCGAGCAACTACTCGCCCCGTCGTTACAGGGGCGGATTGCTTTTCATGCAGCCGTCTACCGGATTCAAGACAGTCCTAGTCGCGTCTGGATGACGTTTGAAGGAGAAGAGATTCTCGGAGCAGACGACTTTCACTTCGAGCGGGAAGTCGAGCGGCGTTATGCAGTACAAGCTGCACAGTTACCGGAAAAACCAGCCGGATCGTTATGGCAGTCCGACTGGTTGAAGCAGTCGCATGCGTTATCCGCTGAGATCGAACGACAGGTCAAACAAGACGGGTATCTAGAGAACTACGAGATGCAACAGGACTTGTTGCAGTACCCGAACCTTGCGTTTGAACAAGCGCTCGTTCATCCACATCCTTTCATCCGCGGCATCGCACGGCTCGATCGGCGACTCGGCAAACGACGTTTCCTGTCGCTGACGCATCAGTCTGACTTTGAAAAATGGTGTGCGGATGCGCGGCAAACCGTCGAACACTGGTGACACCAAAAAGCACGCTTCCTCAAGCCGAGGAGGCGTGCTTTGCTGTTAGATTGAAAACGAGTTGACCTCGTGAATACCTTCTTCTTCAACGAAGGCGTCGAGTAAAGCGCGCACTTCGTCCGTTGAGTTCGTCTCCATCAATTTGACCCGCAGTTCACTCGCGCCACGGAATCCACGGACGTAAATCTTGAAGAACCGGCGTAATGGCTTGAAGAGACGTGGCTCGAATTGAGTTGAGTAATGATCGTGCAGATCAAGCTGCAGACGTAACAAATCGAGGAGTTCTTGGCTCGAATGTTCTTTTTTCTCGACTTCGAACGCAAACGGGTTGTGGAAGATCCCGCGACCGATCATGACACCGTCGACACCGTATTTCTCGACGAGTTCAAGACCGTGTTGGCGATCGTTGATATCCCCGTTGATCGTCAGTAACGTCTGTGGTGCGATTTCATCACGTAACTTCTTGATTTCCGGAATCAATTCGAAGTGCGCTGGAACGGCGCTCATCTCTTTACGTGTCCGGAGGTGAATCGAGAGATTCGCGATATCTTGCTCGAGGATGTGGCGCAACCAATCGTGCCACTCTTCGACCTTCGTATAACCGAGACGTGTTTTGACGCTGACCGGGAGACCGCCCGCTTTTGCAGCTTGAATCAGTTCAGCTGCGACTTCCGGACGATTGATCAAACCGGAGCCTTTACCGTTAACAGCAACGTTATGGACGGGACAGCCCATGTTGATGTCGATCCCGCTAAAGCCCATCTCTGCCATGCCGATGCTCATTTCGCGGAAATATTCCGGTTTGTCGCCCCAAATGTGAGCAACCATTGGTTGTTCATCCTCCGTGAACTCAAGACGTCCGCGGACGCTCTGTTTGCCTTTCGGATGACAATAGCTTTCTGTATTCGTAAATTCCGTGAAGAAGACGTCCGGACGCGCCGCTTTTGCGACGACGTGGCGGAAGACGACGTCGGTGACGTCTTCCATCGGTGCTAAGACGAAAAATGGTCGTGGTAAGTCCTGCCAAAAGTTCTTTTTCATAGTATATTAAACCCTTTCCTTAAGGTAATGCACATGTGTGGTTAAAGAATTTCATCAACTATACACTTTAAGCGCTCTGGCTAAAAAGTGCAAGTGAGGGATGCGATTCACTAGATGCAGGAGGGAATGAAGGAAATAAGAGAAAGTTGGACGGAGATAGTTTCCAGATATTGAATCTTTTCCGTCGATGATCGCGTAAATGAGACTATACCCTAAAGGAGGAGACCGGGATGCATACACTCTATATGAAAGAAAAGGCGTTTAGTTTACGTGGACGATTCTCGATTCAAGACGAGGCAGGGCACGACGCCTATCACATCGAGGGCAGTTTCATGAAACTTCCGAAGTCGTTCAGCGTGACGAACCGAGATGGAGAGGAAGTCGCGGAAATCACGAAGAAGACGTTCAGTTTCCGACCGGTCTTTTATGTCGAAGCAGCAGGGCAATCGTTTGAAATCATTAAAGAGTTCACGTTCTTCAAGGACCGCTATACAATCAACTCGGATCAATTCGAAGTGACGGGCGACTGGTGGGATGTTGATTTTGAAATCTTACAACAAGGGCAACGGATTGGTCGCGTGCAGAAGAAATGGATTTCTTGGACCGACCAGTACATGATTGAAGTCGAAGATGAATCGATGGAAGAGTTATTGATTGCCCTTGTCATCGCGATTGATTGCGTCAAGGCGGAGGAAAGTTCGAACTCTACATCTTTCATTGATTAAAAAGGGGCATGATTTAGGATGGAACAGTGGGACGTATACACAGCAGATCGTAAGAAAACAGGACGGCTCTGGACACGGGGAACGCCACATACAGCCGGCGATTATCACATGACGATTCACGTCTGTGTCTTTAACGCCAAAGGAGAGATGCTCGTCCAACAACGGCAACCGTTCAAATCTGGTTGGCCGAACATGTGGGATCTGACGGTCGGAGGCAGTGCAGTCAGCGGGGATACGAGTCAGATGGCAGCGCAACGTGAACTGTCGGAAGAGCTTGGACTCGATATCGATTTCACAGGTGTCCGTCCCCATTTAACGATCCCGTTTGAGATCGGTTTTGATGATTATTATCTCGTCGAGCAGGAAGTGGATTTGACGACGCTGACGTTGCAGGAAGAAGAAGTCCAACGCGTCGCTTGGATGACAGAAGAAGCGATCGTTAACGGGATCAAAGAAGGATGGTTCATCGGTTATCATGAATCATTGATTCGACTGTTGTTTGCCCTTCGCCATAGTTACGGCGCGCATAACGAGACATAAAAATAAGCCCTTCCGGTAATTCGGAAGGGCTTATTGCTTGGTTAAGCGGATTTTTGAAGTGTATCCGTCCGTTTTGGTTTTGTTTCTGGTAAGAAGAACGTGAAGAACAGATACACGGAACAGCAGAGGAAGAAGACGATCATTGAGACCGTATATCCCGCATGTCCGAGTGCGTAACTCCAAATGATCGTAAAGATCGTCTGCGTCGCATAAGCGATTGCCCAGAAGAGGCCGAATAAAACGGTGATCTTTTGCGGTGTCATTCCTTTTCGTTCGTGTGCCAAGTTCATGAAGATTGGATACTGGATGTACATCGCAAATCCGGAAATGAACGCAAAGACATATGAAACGAGTGGCGAGATGTTTCCGAACAAGACGGTGACGAGGAAACTCGCGATCATGATCGTCCCGCTGATCAACAGAATCGGTTTACGAGGTGTTCCTTTGTTACCGATCCGTAGACCGACGAACGTTCCGACGATTCCGGCACCTGAGACCAACAGGTTGACGAGCGAACCGTTCAATTGCGTATACGTATCGAACACAGGTTTCAAGCCAACGAGCGATAAGATATAGAGCGTCAAGAAACCGCCGAAGGCAACCGCATATCTCCAGAGGAACGGATCGCGGACAGCATCTCCGTAACCGTAAGGCGTTTCGTCCGCGTCCGCAGCATCGTTCAACTCGAACGATTCACTGCCGATCCACCATGCGAAGAAGAGGATTGCTGTCAGACTCGCGAAGATTGTCAATGTCAGTTTCCAGTCACTGACGAATTGATCAGCGAACAAGGTGAACAAGAGTGACACGACGAATGCACCTACGTTATACGATACGGTATTGAAAGCGTTGATCCGTAATTTTTCAGCCGGATCCTGGACGTAACGTGTCACGACCGGATTCATATAGACGATGACCATCGAACCACCGAGTCCCATGACCATGCGAGCGACTGTATACGCCCAGTAGTTCGGTAGATAGATGGCGACGATCGACATCATCAGGAACAACAATGCGAGTAACGGTGCTTTTTTCGGACCGAGCTTCATCAAGATGAGCGCAGCGAGAATGTTCGCGAAAACACGTGCCGTCGTGATCGAATAGTTGACGAGTTGTGAGATGAGGGGGTCAACGGTCTGATTGCCGAAGAAATGCGCCGTGATTTGTGGTGTCAACGACGAACCCGCGACCCAGTTCATGGCGAAGGTCGCATAGGCGAACCAGAGGACGATCATCATGAAATAGCCTTTTTTTGTGGTAGACATAAAAATCCCTTCTTTTCTGAAGTTCCGCTTCATACATGAATCGAAAACTACTTAACTTTATTATCAATTCATTCAATATAAAGCCGTTCCGAAGGGAAGTAAAATAGATAGTTCTTATAGTGAGTATAAGAAAATAGAATAAAAGAGAATATACAAAAACTAATAAGTTACATAATTAGTTAATAGTCTTGCATAATTTACCGATAAAGATATGCACAAATAATTTTGTTGGATAGGGGAAGTAAGAATGAGATTAGCTAAAACGATTATAACGGGGTTATTGCTTACAATTTTAGTACTTGTTGCAAATGAAAATTTAGTAACAGCGAGTACAAAAAATTTAAAAGCAAGCGATGGGAAAAACTGTACGATTATCGGTACAAAAGGAAACGATACTTTAAAAGGCACTAACAAATCTGATGTAATTTGTGGTTTAGGCGGAAATGATAAAATTCAAGGTCTTGGAGGAAACGATACAATTGATGGTGGAAGTGGTGATGATTCAATTGTTGCGGGTTCAGGAGACGATAAGCTATATGGAGGAACAGGAAACGATACACTCAAAGGGGAAAGTGGATCAGATTATTTTAAAGGGAACGAAGGAATCGATACCGTTTCATATAGCGATAAGAAAAAAGATTTGAATATTAGCTTAAACAATAAAAAAGATGATGGAGAAAAAAACGAAAAGGATTTAATTAGTAGTGATATTGAAAACTTAACTGGCGGGACAGGAAACGATAAAATCCAAGGGAACGATCGGAAAAATACGCTCGTTGGACTCGCTGGAAACGATAAAATCGAAGGTAATAAAGGGAATGACGAAATCGTTGGAAAAGAAGGTAGCGATATTTTGAAAGGTAATCAAGGCGACGATCACATTGATGGAGGACAAGGTAGTAATACATGTTACTTGGATCAAGAAGATAGTGAGAGTTCGAGTTGCCAGTTGCTAAAAGACCTAGGTGATTTAGTAGTTCGTGTAAAAGGAACCATTCATAACAGTGACTTGAAAGGTTGCTACTTCTTTATGAACAGTCTCATTGGGGAAGAGCCTGCTGCGTCAGGCTTGATTGATAAAAATGGTCACTTTGAATTTGATGCATTTACCGGAAAATATTATAACTGGCAAGTTGGAAAACTATTTGAGAGTGGATATACAGACTACCCTGGAGAGAATCCGGATTGTGCGTCAAATGTCAGTTTAAGTGGAAATATGTTCAGTCTTGAAATTGTAAAAAATATGCCTGATTTTTCGATCACATTACCTGATGTTATTGAAGCAACAATTAGTGTGAAAAATGCTGCTGGAAAAAGAATAGCCGGATTGAATTCAGGTTATGTTACTGGTGGTCAACGTCAAATTCCTTCATCATGGGATAAGGAAAGTTATTATAATTTATCAATTCCACCGTTCACAACACAGGCAAATCAGGATCAAAAAGTGAACGTATTAGAAGGTGACGACTACGATATTCGATTAAGCGGGAAGATTTATGGGATGAAGATTTCTAGAGAATTTGAAGGGAAATGGTCTAAAAAAGTTAACTTAGTCATCCAATAATTATAAAAAATAAGTAAGCGGATACAATTAATTTTAGAGTTGATTCTTTAAAATTAATATCAAAATTAATTTGACAAACGCTGTCGAGATTACTAGAATTAGAAACAATTCATCGATGCAGCGACGCATCGGATAATCAAATAAAGAGAAAGCTATGATTGTCATGGGTCACACTATGGCAGGAGCAGCTTCTGGAGAGACCGTGTTGACACGGCGCCGAAGGGTTCACAATCTCAGGCAAACGGACAGAAGAGTAATCACATGCAGCGACGGGCATTCATGGAATGTCGTAGTGGCGTGTATGGGTTATTCCTTTGATTTTGTTGAGATTGGACATTCGTCCAGTCTCTTTTTTTCTTTTTCAGGACCGACAGAACGGTCTGAAGCGTAGAGAAGCCATCATAAGGAGGAGTTCAGGTTTGGAACAGCAAGGATTAAAGCGGGATTTATCGAATCGTCATGTACAGTTGATTGCCATTGGTGGAACGATCGGAACAGGGTTGTTTTTAGGATCAGGAAAAGCGATCCAACTCGCCGGCCCATCAATCATTTTTGCCTACTTACTCGTCGGGATCGCAATCTTCTTCGTCATGCGCGCACTTGGGGAATTGTTATTGTCAAAAGCAGGCTATCAGTCACTCACGGATATCGCAGAAGATTATCTCGGACCACGTGCCGCGTTCGTGACCGGTTGGACGTACTGGTTCTGTTGGATCATGACGGCAATGGCGGACATCATCGCCGTCGGTCTGTACGTCAAGTATTGGTTTGATATCCCGCAATGGATTCCAGCCGTTCTTGCGCTCTTGATTTTACTTGGTTTTAACTTATTGACCGTTAAATTGTTCGGAGAACTCGAGTTTTGGTTCGCCTTGATCAAGGTCGTGACGATCCTCGCCTTGATCGGTGTCGGAATCGTCTTGCTCGCGATTGGTTTTGAAACAGACGCTGGTCCCGTGACCGTGTCGAACCTTTGGTCACATGATGGCTGGATGCCAAACGGAATTACCGGATTCCTGCTATCGTTCCAAATGGTCGTCTTCGCCTATGTCGGCGTCGAGCTCGTTGGGGTGTCAGCAGCAGAAACTGCGGATCCAAAAAAGAACATTCCGTCCGCGATCAATAAGATTCCGCTTCGGATCTTATTCTTCTATGTCGGTGCTTTACTCGTCCTCTTGATGATCAACCCATGGACAGGATTAAGTGCGACAGAAAGTCCGTTCGTCAAGACGTTCAGTCTGATCGGGATTCCACTCGCAGCGGGAATCATCAACTTCGTCGTACTGACGTCTGCTGCTTCTGCGTGTAATAGCGGAATGTTCTCGACGAGCCGGATTCTGTATAACCTGGGAAATCAAAAGCAAGCGTCGAACAAGTTCTCGAAGTTGAACAAAAACCATGTCCCAGCAAACGCCTTGTTCGTCTCGACGATCGTCGTCTCAGTTGGTGCTTTGCTCAGTAAACTGTTACCAGGACAAGCATTTAGTATCGTCACGACGATCAGTGCGATCTGCTTCATCTGGGTTTGGGGTGTCATCCTCGTCTGTCATCTCCGGTACAAGAAACAAAATCCGGAATTGCATGCAGCGTCGACATTCAAAGCACCATTGACACCATTCGTCAATTACCTCGTGCTCGGATTGTTTGCAGTCATTCTCGTCGTCATGCTATTTGCTGATGATACACGTCCAGCCTTGTTGCTGACACCGGTCTGGTTCCTCGGACTATTCGGACTGTATCATCTCCGAAAAAAGAAACAACAAGCAGTTGACCAAAAAAGTGCGTAATTCAAAACAAGCCGGCCGGATCTAATCCGAGCGGCTTGTTTCATGGTGTATCGAAAGCGCCATCCTGTAGTTGTTTCCGAAGTGCTTTCGCTTTCTTTCGAATATCACGTTTGCTGTCCGCATCGCGTTTTCCCCATTGCCGATACATCATCGACATCCGCTGATTATCAGCGAAGCGTTTTTCGTGCCGGTCGATGAAGTCCCAGTACAAGGCGTTAAACGGACAGGCATCCTCTCCGAGCATGTCTTTTTGATGAAAAGGACATCCCTTGCAATAATCACTCATCTTATGGATGTAATTTGCCGAAGCGATGTACGGTTTAGTCGATAATGTTCCTCCGTCGGCATGAAGCGCCATCCCGAGGACGTTCGGTAAGACGACCCAGTCATAGGCATCGATGTACATCTCTTTGAACCAATCTGCCGTCTGTTGCGGCGAGATCGCAAACAGATTAGCGAAGTTTCCGAGCACCATCAAGCGCTGGATATGGTGATTATGGGCATGCTCGACGACGGGACGTAACGATTCAGCGACACAGTTCATGTTCGTCTTCCCGGTCCAGAAAAAGTCCGGTAAATTCGCTTCATGACGTAGCGCATTGACGGAAGCATAGTCTGGCATCTCGGCTAGGTAGACGGCACGCATGTACTCGCGCCAGCCGAGGATTTGTCGAATAAAACCTTCGACCGCATTGAGCGGAGCATCTTGATCTTCGAGGGCTGCCTCGACTTGACGAATGACCTCTTTCGGTGTCAATAGACCAAGATTGATTGCTGCTGACAAGAGCGAATGCGATAGCGTATCTTCACCGGTCAGCATGGCGTCTTGATACGTTCCGAACGTCTCGAGTCGTTCTTCGATGAAACGATGGAGAGCCCGCGTCGCTTCCTTGCGCGTGACCGGCCAATGGAAGGAATCAAGTGCTCCCGGATGATTGGAAAAATCACGCTCGACCTTGTCGATGACGTCCTTTGTGATGCGATCGGGACGAAACTGAACGGGATCCGGAAACGTTATACCGGACTTCGCTGGTTTTCGGTTCTCGGCGTCAAAAGACCACTTTCCACCAATCGGTTTGGAGCCGTTCATGAGAACGTTTCGTTCCTTACGCAGTTTGCGATAAAACCGATCCATCTTGTATGGCTTGTCTCCGATTGCTTCGACCGCTTCTTCTTGTGTCAGTAAAAACAATGGTACGTCGGAACAGACTTCGACCGTGATCTTCTTCGGTAAAGCGTCCTGCCATTTCTGCATCGCCTTGCGCATCGGTTCGTCCGTGATTGCCGTATAGAATACATGATCCGGATCATGATCTTTCTGATGTGCCTTGAATGCCTGATCAAACGAATCGGCTTCCCGGTAATCGACGGTGAAGCCTTTTTCGCGCAGTTCTTCCGCAAAATGTCGCATCGCTGAGAAGACGAGGACGAGCTTTTGTTTATGGTACGTCTTCCACTTGGAGCGCGAAGTCGCTTCGACCATCAGGATGACGTCGTTTTGTTTGTTTGCTTCCTGCAATAAGGGGAGATCGTGATTCAATTGATTTCCGAATATCCAGCGTGTCGCCATGAGCGTTCCTCCTTTTACTTTCGTTATATGATTACCGTTTTTCGTCAAAGTCATGCCTGATTGTGTGCCGGCTGACGAAAATCAACTTACCTGAATCATCGCTTTTACACATTTCTGAATGTAAAAGAAGTTCCTTTCTGTGCAAGCTATGATAGGGTTATAATGGAAAGGTAAGTTGTCGTCATGAGGGGGAAGTTTTTCATGACAGGTAGTCCATAATATCAACGGGGATAGGAAGGATATCATGAGCAGTATGCCTAAAAAAACAGACGTTATTTTAATTGGTGCCGGAGTCATGAGCGCGACGTTAGGGGTCTTGTTAAAAGAACTCGCGCCTGAGATGAACATCAAGGTATTCGAGAAACTCGCGAGTGCCGGGGAAGAGAGCTCGAATGAGTGGAACAATGCAGGAACAGGTCACGCCGCACTATGCGAACTAAACTATACGACGGAAAACGCCGATGGTTCGATCGATATCAGTAAAGCGGTCAAAGTAAATGAACAGTTCCAACTGTCACGTCAATTCTGGTCGCATCTCGTCAAGGAAGGTGTCTTGCCGAATCCGAAAGAATTCATCATGCCGATTCCACATATGAGCATGGTTGAAGGAACAGAAAACGTCGAATTTCTGAAAAAACGATTGGAAGCGCTATCAGCAAATCCGTTGTTTGCGGGAATGGAATATTCAGAGGATCCAGCGAAATTAGCCGAGTGGATTCCACTCATCATGAACGGTCGGACGTCACCAGAGCCGATCGCTGCGACAAAAATCGATTCAGGAACGGACGTCAACTTTGGTGCGTTGACACGAATCCTGTTTGAATATCTCGCACAGCACGATGTTACAATCAACTACCAGCATGGCGTCGAGGATTTGAAGCGTGTTGACGGTGGTTGGGAAGTCAAAGTGAAGAATGAGCGCGATCACCGAATCGAGCATCATACGGCGCAGTTCGTCTTCATCGGGGGGGGTGGCGGTAGTCTACCGTTGCTTCAAAAAACAGGCATCGAGGAATCGAAGCAGATCGGTGGTTTCCCGGTCAGTGGCTTGTTCCTTGTCTGTAAAAATCCTGAAATCATCGAACAACACCATGCGAAAGTCTACGGAAAAGCAAAAGTCGGAGCACCGCCGATGTCGGTACCGCACTTGGATACACGGTACATCGATGGAAAGAAATCGCTCCTCTTCGGACCATTCGCTGGCTTTTCACCGAAGTTCCTTAAGACAGGATCGAATCTTGATTTGATCGCGTCCGTCAAACCGAACAACGTCTTGACGATGCTTGCTGCGGGAGCAAAAGAGATGGGATTGACGAAGTATCTGATCGAACAAGTCCTCTTGTCGACGGAACAACGGATGAACGAATTACGAGAGTTCATCCCGAATGCGAAGACGGAAGACTGGGATGTCGTCGTCGCTGGTCAACGTGTTCAAGTCATCAAGGATACACCGCAAGGAAAAGGGACACTCCAGTTCGGGACAGAGGTCGTCAGTGCAGCCGACGGATCTGTCGCTGCCTTACTCGGGGCGTCTCCAGGTGCCTCAACAGCGGTACCGGTCATGCTCGAAGTACTCGCGAAATGTTTTCCGTCCGAACTACCGACGTGGGAAGCAAAAATCAAGGAGATGATTCCGTCTTACGGGATCTCACTCGTTGAACATCCGGAATTGTTCGAACAGATCCATGCCGAAACAGCAAAAACGCTCGAACTCGAACAAGGTCAACCGATTCGCTAAACGAAAACCGTCCGACTCTACGAGGAGCCGGACGGTTTTTTGGATTTAGCGGAAGTTACGGAAGAAACGCGTTTTCTTCAGTGCAATCCCGACTGGAATCGCAACGAGGATTCCGACGACGTTTTGTGTGATGTTTCCTGGAATTGAAGCGACTGGTGCGACCCAGTTGCTGTAAAGAATACCTTCACAAACATAGTAAACAGCAAGCATGACAGGAGCAGAAACAATCATTGCAAAAATATTTAAGCCAGGGTTGTCTCCTTTGTATCGCGAAGACCAGGCGATACGCCCGACAATATATCCTTGGAGTCCTCGAGCTACGATTGTAAATGGAGCCCAGAGTGTCCATCCACTGATCAGATCAAATAATCCCATACCGATTGCTCCGGCAATCAGTGCTGTTCGTGGACCGAATAAAATCGCGATGAGAAAGAGCATCGCTGTTCCCATATGAACGAGACCGCCGCTTGAAGCGATCGGTAGTTTGATATTGATGAATAGTGTCGCAACAAGAACAAGTGCGATTGACATCGCAGTGATGACGAGCTGGCGGGTACGAGTGCTAGAATACGGTGCTGCTTTTTGCATGTGGCTAACCTTCTTTATGATAGATTTTAAGATATCTTCAATCTATCAGATGACTGAACTAGTCAAAAGTGTCAACTTTGAATTATTTATAGGGGTCAGTTTTGAATACAAATCTTGATCTGTTCTTAATTCCATAAGAGTACGATCTATTGATACACTCTTGAATGGAAAAATCCATAAAACGGTTGTCGTTTTCGAATCTATTCCTCGTTTTTTTCGTACAATGAACAGCGAAAGGGAGGGGAAGTCAGTGAAATATCAGATTGCGACAGCTGTTTTTTTATTCGCTTCATTGTCATCAGTCACATCGGAGGCAAAGGACCAGACGACACAACACCAACGTTATTACGCAGCATATGAAAAAATCGTGGAAAACATAAATCGGACACATGAAAATGCGGACGTCACGTTGCTTGCAGCAAATCAATTCGCAGACGAGGACTGGGTTTCGCCGGAACGTTTTCAAGAACGGGCACTCGAACGGTTGAAGCCGCTACGTGTCCAAACGAGCTTAGAGTGGGATAGTGAACGAACGCTTGAACGTACGGAACGTGGAAACGATGTCCGGATCATCGGAAATTTCGAGACGGAACTCTTGGAACAGAGTAAACGCCAACGATTATCCGATGTCTTTTCGATGACGTCTCTTGCGATCGATGGTGGAAAGTGGACGCAAACCGGATTCTCCGGTACTCCAATCGATGCTTTGCAAACGATGGTCGTAACGGTCAGTGGTACATACGCGAAGCAAGGCATCTTAACAAGACATCACATCACGAAAGAATATCATTGTTCATGGTACGGTGAAATCTACTATTGAGGCAGAAAAAGAGCGAAACTCGTTTGAGTTCCGCTCTTTTTCATTAATTCCGGATCAAGTGATCGAAAGCACCGAGTGCAGCTGTTGCACCAGATCCCATCGAGATGATGATCTGTTTATACGCGCTATCTGTGCAGTCTCCTGCAGCGAAAACGCCTGGTACGTTCGTTGCGCCGTGGCGATCGACTTGGACTTCACCGAACTTGTTACGGTTCACTGTTTCACCGAGCCAGTCCGTGTTCGGTACGAGACCGATCTGGACGAAGACGCCTTCGAGCTCAATGTGACGCTCGACGTTCGTTTCGCGCTCCATGTACGTGATACCGTTTACTTTGTCCGTTCCTGTGATTTCCTTCGTCTGTGCGTTGACGACGACCGTGACGTTCGGAAGAGAAGCGAGGCGTTCTTGAAGAACAGCATCCGCTTTTAATTCCGGTGCGAATTCAAGGACCGTGACATGCTTAACGATTCCCGCGAGATCGATGGCTGCTTCGATCCCTGAGTTTCCGCCACCGATGACTGCGACACGTTTTCCTTCGAACAACGGACCATCACAGTGTGGGCAGTAGGCGACGCCTTTGTTCTTGAATTCGAGTTCGCCTGGGACACCAACGTTACGCCAGCGTGCACCTGTTGAAAGGATCAAACTCTTCGTTTTCAAGACAGCACCGTTCTCAAGCTCAAGCTCGAGGAGGTCCTTCTTCTCAAGACGAGTTGCCCGTTGCAGGTTCATGACGTCGATGCCATACTCCTTGACGTGCTCCTCAAGACTTGCGACGAGTTTTGGTCCTTCCGTGTACTTCATGCTGATGAAGTTTTCGATGCTCATCGTATCCATGACTTGTCCACCGAAGCGTTCTGCGACGATTCCTGTCCGGATGCCTTTACGGGCTGCATAGATGGCAGCACTCGATCCAGCTGGACCACCACCGACGACGAGGACATCGTATGGATCTTTATCAGCGAAATCAGAAGCATCGGCACCTGTGCCAAGCTTCGCCAAGATTTCTTCAAGTGACATCCGTCCGTTACCAAACGCTTCGCCGTTGACGAAGACCGTCGGAACAGCCATGATCTCTTTTTGTTCGACTTCTTCCTTAAATGCCGCGCCATCAATCATCGTGTGACTGATGTTCGGGTTGAGGACGCTCATGACGTTCAATGCTTGTACGACATCTGGGCAGTTGTGGCAGCTCAAGCTGATGTACGACTCGAAGTGGTACGTTTCTTGAATGCCTTGAATCTGCTTGATGACTTCCGCATCGACCTTCGGTGCTCGACCGCTGACTTGTAGCAGAGCGAGAACGAGGGACGTGAACTCATGACCGAGTGGGATTCCCGCGAACGTGATGCCGCTTGTCTCACCGACACGGTTGACTGTGAAACTTGGTGTCCGGGGAAGGCTTGCCTGCTCGACGGAGATGCGTGGTGTCATGCTTGCGATCTCTTCGACGAGTGCGCTCATCTCAAGCGAGACGGCGTCTGTCCCAGCGCTAATCGCTAGGACGAGATCGCCTTCGAGAAGCTCGAGGTATTGCGCGAGTTGTGCTTTAATGTCTGGTGCTAAAGCCATCGCGAATCCGCTCCTTAAATTTTTCCGACGAGGTCAAGGCTTGGTGTGAGTGTTGCAGAGCCTTCTTCCCATTTCGCTGGGCAGACTTCGCCTGGATTGTTACGTACGTATTGTGCTGCTTTGATTTTGTTGACGAGCGTGCTTGCATCGCGACCGATACCGCCTGCGTTGATCTCAACTGTTTGGATGACGCCGTCTGGGTCGATGATGAACGTACCGCGGTCAGCAAGACCATCTTGTTCGTTCAAGACTTCGAAGTTACGTGAGATGACGTGTGATGGGTCACCGATCATGACGTACTCGATTTTACCGATTGTTTCTGATGTTTCGTGCCATGCTTTATGTGTGAAATGAGTATCTGTTGAGACAGAGTAAACTTCAACGTCAAGCGCTTTGAGAGTTTCGTATTGGTTTTGGAGATCTTCGAGTTCTGTCGGGCAAACGAATGTAAAGTCTGCAGGGTAGAAACATACGACACTCCATTTACCGCGAAGGTTAGCATCCGTTAGGTCAACGAATTCTCCGTTGTGGAATGCTGATGCACTGAATGGTTTTACTTCACTTCCGATTAAAGACATGATAAAAATCCTCCTCAAGGGTTCTATTTTTAGAATCTGTTCTAGTGCATACAAACAATCTGTATTTATCACACTAGAATAATTCTAATCTAATACTAATTTCATATAGACCAACACTTTTGTCAAGGTATAATCGGCAATTTCTTATTTCAGGAAAGATTGTGTGAGCAAAAAAAGAAATCCCGACTCCTAAATGAAACAGGAATCGGGAGCTGTTTTCTTTATTGCCAGTCCGTGTGGAAGATCCCTTCGCGGTCTGTCCGGGCATACGTATGAGCACCAAAATAATCGCGTTGTGCTTGCAACATGTTGGCATTCGAATTCGCTGTCCGGTAGCTATCGTAATACGTCAGTGACGTCGATAGAGATGGGAGTGCAAAACCAGATAACGCACCCTCGGCAACGACGTGACGTAACGATTCTTGATACGCCTGTACTTTCTCAGCGAAGAACGGGGCGAGCATCAAGTTCGAGAGGTTCGCATCATTTTTGAACGCTTCACTGATGACGTTCAAGAAGTCGGCCCGGATGATACATCCACCACGGAAAATCAAAGCGATCTCTTCAAGGCGTAAGTTCCAGTCATACAACTCAGACGACGTCCGGTACTGGGTGAAGCCTTGCGCGTATGCGGCAACTTTCCCCATATAAAGCGCTTGACGAATTCGTTCGACCCACGCGTCTCGCTCAAGCGTCGACAAGTCTTCTGGTCCCTTTAAGACAGTAGACGCTGCGACGCGTTCTTCTTTAATAGCTGAAAGGTAACGCGCGAACAGAGCTTCTGTAATGATTGAAGAGGCGATCCCATTATCAATTGCTTGCAGGCTCGTCCATTTTCCAGTTCCTTTTTGACCGGCTTGATCGAGAATGACATCAATCAACGGTTGCCCTGTCTCGTCATCGGTTTTTCGGAGAATGTCCGCTGTGATCTCAATCAGGTAACTTTTCAGTTCACCCGCGTTCCACTCAGCGAAGATGTCCGCGACTTCCGTGACGTCGAGTCCGAGACGGAAACGGAGGAAGCTATACGCTTCAGCAATCAGTTGCATGTCCGCATACTCGATTCCGTTATGGACCATCTTGACGAAGTGACCAGCGCCCTTCGGACCAATATAAACACAACATGGATCACCTTCGACGTGAGCAGCGATCTTTGTCAAGATTGGTGCGACATGTTCGTAAGCTTCTTTCGATCCACCCGGCATGATCGCAGGACCGGTCCGCGCACCGACTTCACCACCCGATACACCGACACCGATGTATTCGATCCCGTGACGTTGTAACTCGTCGAAACGACGCTCTGTATCGAGGAAGTGAGAGTTCCCACCATCCATGATGATATCGCCTGTTTCGAGATGCGGAAGCAACGATTCGATGACTGAATCAATCGCGCTACCAGCCGTGACCATCATGAAGATTTTACGCGGACGGGCGAGTGACTGTACGAATGCTTCGATATCGTAGTACGGATGAAGTGGTAATCCCTCATCGTGTGCGACGAGATCGTCCGTTAAATCACGTGTGTAGTTATAGATGGCGACTTCTTCTTGATGACTCGCCATATTCAGTGCTAAGTTGCGTCCCATGACGCCAAGCCCGATGACTCCGATAGAATGTTGCATAAGTAGAACGACTCCTTTTCTTAGACGACGAGGCTGAGGAGAAGAACGAACCCAAGTCCACAAACGGAAATGATCGTCTCAAGCACAGTCCATGTCGCAAACGTTTCTTTTAATGATAAACCGAAATATTCTTTAAACATCCAGAAGCCCGCATCATTGACGTGTGAAGCGATTAGACTACCCGCACCAGTCGCGAGAACGACGAGCGCTAAGTTGACGTCAGATTGCTCCAGTAACGGAATGACGAGACCTGCTGTCGAAAGGGCAGCGACTGTCGCGGAACCAAGTGAGATTCGCAGAATCGCAGCGATCAACCAAGCGAGCAGAATCGGAGATAACGCCGATCCTTCAAATAATTGTGCGACGAATGTACCGACGCCGCCGTCAATCAAGACTTGTTTGAAGGCACCGCCACCACCGATGATCAATAGCATCATCCCGATTTGGGCGATGGCCGTCGTACAAGATTCCATGACCGTTTGCATCGGAATCTTACGGGCGATCCCCATCGTGTAGACCGCGACGAGTAACGAAATCAACATCGCCGTCGAGGCGTTCCCGATGAACTCGATCGCCGAGATGACGCTACTCTCACCCAAGCCGAGTGTTTCTTGTAAAAGCGTAAAGATCGTTGCGACCGACATCAAGAGGACCGGTAGCATCGCAGTGAAGACACTAATACCGAAACCTGGCGTCTCGTCTAAATCAAATTCTTTTTGTTCCCCGAGTGACGCGATGTTTCCTGTGCGTGTAAACGATTCAGGTACGAGTCGTTTCGCGATCTTCGTAAAAACAGGACCAGCAATGATGACTGTCGGAACAGCAACGATGAAACCATACAATAAGACTTCCCCGATATTGGCTTTATACTCCCCGGCGATGACGGTCGGACCTGGGTGAGGTGGTAAGAAGCCGTGCGTGACAGACAGTGCTGCGACCATTGGGATCCCAAGATATAAGATCGAGACGCGGAGCTGGCGTGAAATCGCAAAGACGATTGGAATCAACAGAACGAGTCCGACTTCGAAGAAGAGTGCGATTCCGATGATGAACGAAGCAACGACGACCGCCCATTGGATGTTCTTTTCCCCGAATCGTGCGACAAGCGTCATCGCGATTCGCTGCGCCCCCCCGGCGTCAGCGATTAGCTTTCCAAGCATCGCACCAAGACCAAAGATCAGAGCTAGGTGACCGAGTGTTCCTCCGATACCGGCTTCGATCGTCTTGACGATCTGATCGAGCGGCATACCGAGTAATAGTGCAACGCCAAAGGAAACGATGATGAGTGAAACGAACGTATTTAATTTTAACCCCATGATGAGAACGAGCAATGCGACGATCCCAATTCCTACGATGACTAAAGGCATGATGACTTCCCCCAAAAGATTAAGTTAGTTTTCCTCTTGAATCAAGCTCCGTTGATACGTAGCGATTCGTTTGTGGTCTTCGGATAATGTCCGCGCTAGACTAATGAAAATCGGTAAAAGCTGACGATATTCATGCATCGCTTCTTCATTTGGTACATGGCGATGTGTTTCCCCAATCATCTTGGAGACGACTTCGAACGAATCGATTTCCCCTGTCGCATACAGTCCGAGAATACAAGCGCCAAGACATGAACTTTCGAAACTTTCCGGAATGACGACTTCCGACTCAAAGATGTCCGCCATCATTTGGCGCCAGACTTCAGACCGGGCAAATCCACCGGTTGCCTGAATCCGCGTCACAGGACCATCCATGCATTCGACGAGGGCGAGGAAGACGGTATACAGATTGTAGATGACGCCTTCTAGTGCTGCCCGGATCATATGCTCTTTTTTGTGTGAGAGCGTCAAACCGAAGAATGAACCGCTGACGTCCGGATTCCAGAGCGGTGCTCGTTCACCGGACAAGTAAGGATGGAACAACAGACCGTCGGACCCCGGGCGGACGCGTTCGGCAATCTTCGTCAGGACAGCATACGGATCGATGCCAAGGCGTTTTGCTGTCTCGACTTCGGCTGAAGCGAGTTCGTCTCGGATCCACCGTAAGACCATTCCACCATTATTGACGGGTCCGCCGATGACCCAGTGGTCCTCGGTCAGCGCGTAACAGAACGTCCGTCCCTTTTCATCGGTCTGCGGACGATCAATGATTGTTCGGATGGCACCGCTCGTTCCGATCGTGATCGCAATTTCCCCTTTGCGAATCGCGTTAACACCTAAATTGGAGAGGACACCATCACTGGCACCGACTAAGAACGGCGTATCGATGGAAAGTCCCATTTGTCGTGCGTAATCAGTATTAAGTCCGGTACATGACGTCGTTGTCGGTACGGGTTCCGATAAATAGCTTGCATCGATACCAGCGACATGCAGTGCGCCCGTATCCCAACCTAATTCATGAATATTAAAGAGACCAGTTGCTGAAGCGAGAGAGTGGTCGATGACATATGTTCCGAACAGTCTTTGGAACACGAACTCCTTGATCCCGACATACTTTTTCGTTTGAGCGTGGAGCTCCGGACGATCTTCGACGAGCCAACTGATTTTGCTAAGCGGTGACATCGGATGAATCGGTGTCCCGGTCCGGTGATAGATCGAGAGACCATATTGTTCCTTAATCTTGTTCGACCATGCTTCACTCCGACTGTCCGCCCATGTGATGCAGGCAGTCAACGGTTGATGTTGTGCGTCCATCGCAATCAAACTGTGCATGGCACTACTGAACGCGACGAACTTCGGTGGCATGCTCGGATGACGTTTTGTGATCAATCGGATCGATTCGAGTACGGCATCAAAAATTTCTTCCGGATCCTGTTCCGCCGTCGAACGGTTCGGTGTGTGGAGTGGGTAACCGACGTTCGTTTGTCCGATGACCTCTCCTTTTGTCGTAAATAAGACTGCTTTCGTACTCGTCGTTCCGATATCGACGCCTAACATGTATTCAGTCATGTGAATCGACTCCTTTCGACATCATTTGTTGCGTTTTCCAGAGATCTTCGACTTCCTGAACATCATCAAAGTTCTGATGTAAGGAAGCAACCATCCGTTCACGATCTCCTGTCTCGATCGCTTCGATATACAAGGCATGGTTCGCGAGGATGCGTTCAAAGTCTTCGATGTCTTCCTCGAATCGTACCCGCATCGATAGGAGGATGAAACTTTCCATGACTGGTTTGAGATTTTGCCAAATCATGCTGACATATCCATGATCGATCGAGCGGATGATTGTTTCATGAAACAGTACATCCTGGAAGGAGAATTCATCGGCATCCTTGTATTTGATGGCAACCTTCATCATTTCGAGAATCTTACTGAGTTCCCGGACGAGTTCTGCCCGTTCGATTTTGACGAGTCGTTCGAAGACGAACGTTTCGATAAGTAGCCGGACATCATAGATTTCTTGAATGTCGCGCTCGGATAAACCGACGACGACCGCCCCCATTCGTTCGAGACGAATCAACTGTTCGGCTGCAAGGACCTTTAACGCGTCACGGACAGGTGAGCGACTGACTGAAAAATCAGAGGCTATTTTGTTTTCGGATAAAATGGTACCGCTTTCAATTTTTCCTGAAATGATCCGCATTCGTAGTTCGTGCGCGACACGATCTCCGGCGGAAGCTTTTGCTAACCACTTCAAGGGGTATAACAGTTCTGACATGGAATCACCTGATTTCTAAAGTGAGTATACTTGTATACAAGTTAGTATATACGTTTTTTTCTAAAATGCAAACGCTTAACTTAAAACAAATCAATCCACGCAGAAATCAGGAAAACGGTTCCAAATATGTTAGGGTGAAGGAGTAAGCAACGCACAGAACGGGTAAGGAGGAGGTAGTACATATGAACATGTTAGTTGTAGGTGCAGGGGCAGTTGGAGGATATTTCGGAGGTCGTCTTGCTGAGCAAGGAGAACAGGTGACCTTCCTTGTCCGTCCGAATCGATATGAACAACTACAAAAAACAGGACTACACATCACTAGTCCTCATGGTGATATCGCGATTACACCTCAGTTGATAACACGAGACATGCGACCGGATCGTGCATTTGATGTCATCTTGCTTTCGACGAAAGCCTATCACTTAGATGACGTCCTACAGGACCTTGCGCCATTCGTTTCGAGCGAGACGTACATCATTCCTTTGTTGAACGGCATGCAACACATACGACGGTTAACAGAAGTCTTTGGAGAAGATCGAGTACTAGGAGGTCTTTGCTTCATTGAGTCGACGCTTGATGCAGAAGGGCGCATTTTACAGACAAGCCCGTCCCATCGGCTGTTGTTTGGTTCACGAACCGGTAAACCAACAGCGCGTCTAGAGGAGATCGCAGCGTGTTTTGCGAAAGCGAAGGCACCAATGACGTACTCGATGCATATCAAGGATGACATGTGGCAAAAGTATCTCTTCATTTCGACATTCGCCGGCGTGACGACGCTATTTCGCTCAGCTATTGGTCCGATTCGGCAAGAAGCTGTCGGGCGTCAAATGATCCTAGACGTCATGAAGGAAGCGAAACAGGCGATGGAAGAACAAGGCGCAGTCTTTAATGACGATGTAGAAGCGGTGCTGTTGAAACAGATGCATGGAATGGAAAACACGATGAAATCGTCGATGTTACGGGACATGGAAAAGGGTCAGCCCGTCGAAGTGGAACATTTTTTCAGTGCGTTATTGAAGCCTTCTACGACTGATCAGATGAATGCCTTGAAATTAGTCGAAGCGAATCTGCGCATGTATCTCAAAACGATTAAATAGTTACATTTTTCTATTTTAGAAAAATTATGGCTCATCACCATAAGGTGTGGTTGACACATAAAATCCATCGGATTTTAAATCGAACATAGAAAAAAAGCGAAAACCCCGGTATCGTA
>NZ_JACSNE010000018.1:0-65528 GCF_018619035.1 Exiguobacterium sp. s168
GATACCGGGGTTTTCGCTTTTTTTCTATGTTCGATTTAAAATCCGATGGATTTTATGTGTCAACCACACCTTATGGTGATGAGCCAGAATAAAGTAAAAAAGGAATCTAAAGGAGGGTGTCTATGATCTTTATTGCTATTTTTCTCGCCGTTGGTGGAGTCGTCTGGTTCATTTCAGCGCGGAGTCAATCGAAACATCGCTCGCTCGACGATCAGGAATATACACTGAACCAGCATGATGTCCATCACAAAATCATCGTGATTTTTAAAGGCATGTAAAGGAGCATCCAGTCGATTGACTGAATGCTCCTTTTTAGCGATTGCGTACATGGAGAAAATATTTTGCGTTGCTCCAGATCAAGGCGATAATCAATAAGCTGATTGCAAAGATCTGAGATTGACCGGTCTTATACGAATACACGACTAATACGACAATGATACCCATCAATAAAAATTGTAACAGGGACTGTGACCGAATCAGACCTTCGAACATGACGTGACGTTCTCCGTCATCTGAGGCAGCGAATAGCTTTTCAGCATAGTTCTTTTCCGAATACTTTGGGAAATAGCGGTTGGGATAGATCTGGCGCATAAGATTGAGAAAATAAATCGAGGCAATACAACTGATGACGAAAAAGAATCCGCTCAGTATCAAATGAAGACCGAACTGGTTTTCAATGATGCTAAAAGAAGCGAGCCCGATACTGAGGAGATTGGAGAACTGCACGATCATCATGCCGTCCGCATAGTAACGATTCACTTGATCGTCAATCGCGTCCTCTTCGTCGGAAGAAACGGATCGTCGAGTCAATTGACGAATTTGTAAATAGCGTACGACGTAACTGAGAGTCAAGATCGTCAAGATAACGAAAAGACCAGTGAATATGTAATCAAGATAGAGCGATCGTTCAAACTGTGACAAATTGGTATTTTTGAGGACAAACATGACGAAATAACTGCTAATGAAACCGAGTAAAGCTGCGATGATGACCTTGCCTGCTTCCTTGTTCATGTTAATTCCTCCTCATCGAAATAAAAGATGTCTTCTAGCGGTGTATCAAACACACGAGAAATTTTGACGGCGATCAGTAGCGACGGCATGAATTCTTCGCGTTCGATTAAGCTGATCGTCTGGCGCGAAATGTTCGCGCGCCGTGCCAGTTCAGACTGATTCCATCCGTGGCGAGCACGTAATTCTTTTAAACGGGATTTCATATAGGGATTCACCTCCTATATAATGTAACTTATCATAGTCTTTTTGAAAACGATAATAGTCAAAAAAGACAACATAATAGTCATTTATTCGTAAAATGATCATATCGTTGGCATAAACTGTATACTGGAATAAGTTGAAAGGAGATGTGAAATCCGTCGATGAAATCTCAGTCACCTGTAAATGATATTTTTTATAATGATAAGGATGTTGCGCATCGAATCGCTTCGATTCTCCAAATGGAAGAGACATTGCTCAAACAAAAAATCGCGTATCTCCAGGACGTTACAGACCTCGGTACCACTTCTGAATACGAACAAGGGCGTCAGCAGCTATCGGATAAGCTCGATACGTTGAGACGTTCCGTAAAAATGGATCTCGTCTCGCGCGATGACGTCACACTTCGAACGAGAGCACGTTTTGAACAATCACTCAGAGCAACAAGTGCGACAGAGGAGGAAGCTTGTCTTATTCAAGACTATCTCCGGATTGAGGCGACGATGCTGACAAAATCGGGAGAGTCGGTTTCCGATCTTCATGCTGCTTTATTTGACGCGAATGAATCCACTCGAAAACAAGCGCTCTTATCGATTGAGGAAGCGTTCCGCATGAAAGAATCCGTCATTCAACCGTTGTTTTCACGACTCGTTGATTTACGACAAGCGCGTACCACTGCAAGTGGTAAGATCGGATACGAGGAACTAGCTTTTGTAGAACTCGGACGCGTCGATTATACGAGTCAAGATGTCAATCATTACGCCACTATCATTCAATCCGACTTTCTACCGGTCAAACGGCGATTTCAGCGCGAACAACAAACGTTTCTCGGCAAACAGGTGCTCCATCCGTGGGACGTCCGGCAATCGGCCTATACACAGATTGATCATCACGCGACCGGTTCTGACACTTCATTCTTAGACAAGGCACAAGCAATTCTCGAGAGCGTGCATCCATACTTTGCGGACGTATTAAAAGAAATGCGACATAGGAATCATCTCGATATCGGTGCCCGGTCGAACAAAGCTGGCGGAGGATTTTGTGAGTATTTACCGGTCGAACAGCAATCGTTCTTATTCATGAATCGCATCGATACGTTTGATGATCTCGTCATCTTCATGCATGAGATCGGCCATGCCGTCCATCATGATGCGATGAAAGAAACGTACGACGGACTACAACCGATTCCGCTTGAAGTAGGGGAGTTCGCTGCCATGTCGCTCGAGTTGTAGACGATGAACGAATGGCATCAGGTGATTCCGGATAAAAAAGACGTTGCCCGGGCAAAACTCGAACAGATGCGTTCCATGGTTGAGTTCTTACCCGAGACGATCATCGTCGATCGTTTTCAATCATGGCTCTATGCTCACCCGGGTCATGATCCAAAAGAACGACATGCCTATTATGCCGATCTCCGAGAAACATTTGATACGGACGTCATCGATTGGTCGGAAACACCCGATTGGAAAGGCCACGAATGGATGAGTGTCATCCATCTCTTTGAGACGCCGTTCTATTACATCGAGTACGCGATTGCTCAGATCGCCGCTCTCCAGGTTTATCACCGTTTCACGAAAGATCCCGACCAAACGCTGAAAGATTTCATCGCATCTTTAGCGCTTAGTCAAACCCATCCGGTTCAAGACGTCTATGCGAGAGCGGGTGTATCTTTCTTGCCGACTGAAGGAGAGATGAGCGAATTAGTGAGCTTTTTGACATCAGAAGTGGAGACTTGGAAGATAATTTTACAGGAAGGTACATCGATATAATGAAGGACGACAAGAAAATTCATATACCAGAAGAGTTAGAAAGCCTCTATTTTTTCGGAGTAGAGCCGATTCTTGAGTTTCCGGAGGAAGAAGCATTCTATCAGCGGTCTAAATACATGTTACACAACTCCTCAAAAGAGCGTATTCAGTTTATCCTGTATCCGGCATTTACTGAAATGGAACTCCATGTCCTCCGACCGACTGGGGAGACGCTGTCACGATTACGAATTGAAACAATCCAATCCTTAAAATATGTTGAAGAAAACAGAAAACGTCTGTTACTTGATCATAGTGATGATGAATATTACCGCATCAGTGAGATTCAACTGGATCCGTTATTTTGTATCATTCAGACGGAAAGAAGAAAATAGGGGGACGAACATGAATATCCGTAAAAACATCGTCTATGCGACATTATTCAATGCTGCAGGCGATCAATTATTGATGGTCGAGAATCGTGGAGATCATGGTGACTACTATACATTGCCCGGTGGGACAGTCGAGCGCGACGAAACGTTACATACAGCAATCACGCGTGAAGTTCTGGAAGAGACAGGATTTACAATCATACCAGGTGACATCGTCCATCTGGCAGAAGCATTCTTCCCGCAAGCGGGGGAACATTGTCTCTTTTTCTTCTTCGCGGGAGAAATCACTTCTGGTCAGTTAAAAACGAATGTTCCAGAAGAGATTTCCGGACTCGTCTGGATGGACCGTGAAGAAGCGTTCAAACACCTCAACTTACCGGAAGCGTCAAAAGAATCGCTCTTTGCTGGTCGAACGGTACCGTATGATTTTGCCGGAGAGATCATTCACGCGTAAGGAAGTGTCGCTTGACGTACTAAGGTGACGGATTTTCGGGTACAACATTACAGGAGCATTACCCGAAATTTGTAGAAAGTTAGGTGAACACACAGTATGTCGATTCTTACGTTTCACGAAGTCAGCTATCAACACATCTTACACGAAATAACGGGTGAGTTCCGAGAAGGTGTCATTACGACGCTCGTCGGACCGAGTGGTGCCGGAAAATCCACAACATTGAAACACATCAACGGACTTATTTCTCCCGATCGCGGCGAAATTTGTTTTCGAGGCGAACCACTCGAGCAGATGAATCTGCTCGACGTCCGCAAACGGATCGGAATGGCGTTCCAAAGCGCGCCGATGATTCCAGGTACCGTCTACGATAATATTAATTTACCGAAATCGATCTTCGGGGAATCGTTACCACGCGAAGAGGCGGAACGCTTGCTACAACAAGTCGAACTATCCGTCGAACTTGAACGACCGGTCAAAGATTTGTCCGGTGGCGAACGGAGCCGACTCGGAATCGCACGAACACTCGTTAATCGACCGGACGTCCTGTTGCTTGACGAAATCACGGCAAGTCTCGATTACCGGATGGTACAAGAAATTGAGAAGCTGATTCTTGATTTACAGCAGGAGTTGCAGACGACGATCATTTGGATTACGCATGACTTAGAGCAAGCCAAGCGGGTCAGCGACGACGTCTGGTTTTTAAAAGACGGTCGATTGATCGAGTCTGGTGCTTTTAAAGAACTCGTTTCAAGTGGTCAAGCAGAGACACAAGCGTTCTTGAAGGGGGTATCGATATGAGTTACCTCCAACTGGCGACTTCGCTGATCTTCATTTTGATCCCCCTCGTCTTAGCGCGGACGTTACGGCTTGGTCTAGAGAAGGACATCCTCATCGCAACCGTTCGATCAATCGTCCAACTCTTGATCATCGGTTATATTTTGACGTTCGTCTTTGAAAGCGGCAGTCCAATTTTCATGTTACTCATGATTCTGTTGATGATCGGTGCAGCGACACTGAACGTCATCCGTAAAGGGGACGGGATTCCCGGGATCCAGTGGATCATCTTGTTGACATTGATTGCGGTCGAAGCATTAACGATGGGCATTTTGCTTGGATTACAAATCATTCCGTTTGAAGCCCAGCAAGTCATTCCGATCAGCGGGATGGTCATTGGGAACTGTATGATTTTGTCCTTGTTGTTTCTTAATAAGTTCAAGGACGAGGTCGAACGAAGCGACGAGGTCATCGAACTGATTCTTTCGCTTGGTGGAGATGCGAAGACAGCGATTGATACGAGCTTAAAAGGCGCGATCCGGACAAGTATGATTCCAACGATTGAAGCGCAAAAAACGATGGGCCTCGTCCAATTGCCAGGGATGATGAGTGGGTTGATCATCGGTGGCGCGGATCCAATGGAAGCGGTCCTTTATCAACTATTGATTCTATTCCTGATCTTGACGACGGCGGCGATGGCATCGGTCCTCGTTGGTTTTCTATCCTACCGTCGACTATTCAATGAAAAAGCACAATTCATCGGTTTGACCTATAAGAAAAAAGACACGTAAGGAGCACGTTATGCAGACTTATCCGATTACTGAAGCCGACCTGCAACTGGTCGAACTAGCAACCAAAACGATTCAAAGCCGTTACGCTGACGATAAACATCACGTCGCAGCTGCGTTGCGGACAAAAGATGGCGCGACGAAAACGGGTGTTCATGTCGAAGCGTATATCGGACGGGTGACGGTGTGCGCGGAAGCCATTACGATCGGTTCCGCCATCACGGATGGATTGACGGATTTTGAGACGATCGTCGCTGTCCGACATCCCTATTCGGATGAAACGGACCGAACGATTCGTGTCGTCAGTCCGTGCGGCATGTGTCGCGAATTGATTTCCGATTATGCACCGGACGCGTTTGTCCTCTTGAAGATCGACGATCAGTTGACGAAAGTGCGGATTGCAGACTTAATTCCACTTAAATATGTTCGTTCGTGATTATAAGAATGGAATAAAATTCGTTGATTTAAAAAAAGAAACGAAGGAACTATCATCGTCTGAGATGTGTAGTTTCTTCGTTTTTCTTTTTGTAGAACACTTAGTTTTGTAATTGAAAAAAGCTCAACATCGTTAATGCATTCTTTTCTTCTCATTATGGTTTCCTTCCTCTTTTTATGAATTATGAAGTAATATAAAAAAAGAAAGGTATAATTTAAAATATAAAATTTGTAATTTTACTTAAAAATTTTACTTAAATCTAAATTTAAAAGGAGTGTTATCATTTGGCGACGATTAAAGATATTGCTAAAAAAGTAGGCTGTTCAATTTCGACAGTTTCACGGGTATTAAATAATGATTTAAGTTTATCGGTTGGTGATGAGACGCGAACGCGGATATTTGAGGTAGCTGAAGAGCTTGGTTACAAAAAAAAGACGATGAAATCACTCGTTAAAAATATTGCTTTTTTGTATTGGTTGACAGATAAAGAGGAGCTTGAAGATATTTATTTTCACACGATGCGAATTGCGATCGAGAGATTGGCTAGGGAGAATAACATGGAGTTAACGACCTACAAAGTAGCGGATGGGATTGAAAAGATTCCGCTAAACATCGAGGGATTTATTGCAGTGGGTTCTTTTATGGATCGAGAACTGGAATATTTAAGAGAGTTGACGACTAATGGAGTCTTCATAGATTCGACACCAGATGCTGAACAATATGATTCGGTGCGTCCAGACCTTGACCAAATCACACGAAAGACAATTGAAGTTCTGAAGCAGCAGGGACATAAAGAAATTGGATTTATCGGTGGAACTTTTCAGAATGCTGATACAAATGTAGAAGAAATGGATGGGCGGGAACGTGCTTTTCGTAAGTATATGCAGCAAGAAGGAATGCTAAATGAGACATTTATCTTCTGTCATCATGGTTTTTCAGTTGATAATGGCTATTTTTTAATGATTCAAGCGATTGAACGCCTTGGTGAAAATATGCCAACCGCTTTTTTTGTAGCGGCAGATCCAATCGCCGTTGGCTGTCTGCAAGCACTTCACGAAAAACAAATTGATGTCCCGAACCGCGTCAGCCTGATCAGTGTGAATAATACGAGTATCGCGAAGTATGTTTCGCCTCCCTTGACGACTTTCAATATTGATATTGAAGAAATTTGTAAAAACGCGATTCACTTATTACTTGAACAAATCATTGAAAAACGAAAAGTAGTAAAAACATTGTATATAGGTTCTGAGTTAATTATGAGAAAAAGCACCATTTAATTTTAGTAAAATTTTTTACTAAAATTATTTACTAAATCTTTTTAGAGTGTTATATTTTATTTGTTAAAGCGCTTTCATTTGTGTTTTACAATTCTCTAAGGAGGTTTGGTTTTTTTATGAAAAAACAATTAAAATATTCTGCTGTGCTTAGTGGTTTTGTATTGAGTATGTCGTTAGCTGCGTGTGGTCCGCAAGATGAAGCAAAAAATACAGAGACTCAAAATGGAAAAATCAAATTGATTGTTTGGGAAGATATCGAAAAAAGCGAAGGAATCAAGTCTGCTGTGAAACGATTTGAAAAAGAGAATGATGTTAACATCAAAGTTGTTGAAAAACCGTACGCAAAACAAATTGAAGATCTCCGGTTGGACGGACCTGCCGGAACAGGTCCCGATTTATTGACGATGCCTGGAGACCAAATCGGAACGGCAGTAACGGAAGGAATCATAAAAGAAATAAAGGTTCCGAAAGAAGTCCAGTCTCAATATACGGATGTTGCACTTGATTCACAAATCGTCAAGGGCAAAATTTACGGCGTGCCTAAAGCTGTGGAGACGACGATTCTATATTACAACAAGAAATTAGTCTCAGATAAAGCGTTACCTAAAACGATAGAAGATTGGTATACATTGTCGAAAAAGATGAAAACTGAAAAGTCGTTCGGTTTTTTAGCATTGTTTGACCAAGTTTATTATGCGCAGAGTGTCATGAGTGGATATGGCAGTTACATATTCAAGCGTTCGGAAAGTGGAGTATACGACACAAAAGACATCGGTTTAGCGAATGCTGGCGCAATCGAAGGAGCAAACCACATTCAAAAATTCTACAAGGAGAAGCTGTTTCCGTCGGGAATTATTGGTGAACAAGGGATTAACGTTTTGGAATCACTGTTTATGGAAGGAAAGGCAGCAGCTATCATCTCTGGTCCATGGAATGTTGGACCATTTGAGAAAGCGGGCATCGATTTTGGGGTCGCCAAACTTCCTGAGCTTGAAAATGGGAAAAATATGAGTTCATTTTTAGGTGTAAAAAGTTATAACGTTAGTAGCTATTCAAAACACGCAGAGCTTACTGAAAAATTAGCGCTCTATTTAACGAACGAAGAAAATTCAAAAAAACGCTTCGAAATCACTAAAGAAGTACCTGCCATCAGTGCATTGGCGAATGACCCGATCGTTACAAAAAGTCCAGCAGCTCAAGCCGTGGCAGAACAATCAAAATTCGCTGATTTGACACCGAATATCCCAGAAATGAATGAAGTATGGAAGCCAGTCGATGCAGCCCTCCAAACCATCGCAACAGGAAAAGCTGAACCGAAACAGGCGATGACTCAAGCCGTTGATACCATTGAAGGACAAATTAAAGCGAAGCACAGCTCAAAATGAGAAGGATGACTCCGATCCGTCGGTTAGCCCATTGATGCAGTCTGTTGCTAAATAATTTGTGAAGAGGTGAAAGGCGTGCAACATCGTAGAATAGGTATGCTTTTGTCAGTGATTCCCGGACTCGGGCAATTGTATCATCGTCAGTGGATTAAAGGCGTGTTGTTATTTACGGTAAGTATTGCATTTTTAATTGCGTTCGCTGACTTGTTGAATATGGGGTTGTGGGGTATCGTGACGCTTGGTACGGAAGTGCCGCGAGACAACTCTATATTCTTACTAGCACAAGGTATCATCGCTATTATTGTATTGATGTTCGGTCTTGCCCTTTATTTTTATAATCTTCGAGATGCATATCGAACAGGACAAAAAAGAGACGATGGATTACATATAAGTTCATTCAAATCAGATTACTTGAACCTGATTGGACAAGGATACCCTTATTTAGTAAGTAGTCCAGCATTGTTTCTCTTGATTTTTGCGGTTATTTTTCCGATTTTATTTAGTTTTGCTTTAGCCTTCACGAACTATGATCTTTATCATTCTCCACCAGCAAAATTAGCTGATTGGGTCGGTTTTTCTACATTTGTTCAAATATTCACAGTCGATATATGGCGATCGACATTCTTTGATGTGTTGTCATGGACGATTGTTTGGACATTAGTCGCATCGACCTTACAAATTTCAGTCGGGATATTTTTAGCGGTTCTTGTCAACCAGAAAGAAGTTCGTTTTAAAAAAGTCATTCGAACAATATTCGTCCTTCCTTGGGCAGTTCCAGGATTCGTGACGATTCTAGTATTCGCGGGACTATTCAATGATAGTTTTGGTTCAATTAACAACGATGTCCTCGCATTTTTTGGCATCGACGCCATACCTTGGCTGACGAACGAAAAGTGGACAAGGGTGGCACTCGTATTCATGCAAGGGTGGTTAGGCTTTCCCTATGTTTTTCTTGTCACGACAGGAGTCTTGCAATCGATTCCTGAAGATTTATATGAAGCGGCGACAATCGATGGCGCTTCATTCTTTGCAAAATTCCGCTTCATCACGATGCCGATGGTATTACTTGCGATGTCGCCAATCATCATTACGCAGTTTACATTTAATTTCAACAACTTCAATATCATTTATCTGTTCAATGGTGGTGGTCCGTCTGTACCTGGATCGAATGCGGGAGGGACCGATATTCTCGTATCTTGGATTTACAAATTGACGATGCAATCAGGTCAATATGCACTAGCCGCGGCTTTAACGATTTTACTATCGATTTTTGTCATTACAATTGCGCTTTGGCAGTTTAGACGAACAAATTCGTTTAAGGAAGGAGCGTGACGCTAGTGTCGAATATAAAAAGACTACGTTTCATTCGTATGACGATCACCTATGTCATTTTGTTAGTCGTATCGCTCGCCATCTTTTATCCACTCCTATGGACGATTGGTGCGAGTTTTAATCCAGGAAATAGTTTGGTCAGTACATCGCTCATTCCGAAAAATCCTACACTTGATCACTACCGCGAATTATTTGATGGAAAAGAAAGCCTTCAATATAGTCAGTGGTACATGAACTCATTGAAAATCAGTTTGTTTACGATGATTGGAACTGTCATTAGTGTCTCTTTCACTGCATATGCTTTTTCGCGTTTTCGTTTCAAAGGACGTAATCAAGCATTGACTTTATTTTTGTTACTTCAAATGATTCCTCAATTTTCGGCTTTAATCGCGTTGTTCGTGCTAGCGCAAATTCTAGGGATGATGAACAGCCATTGGTTGTTAATTTTATTGTACATAGGCGGGCAAATTCCGATGAATACGTACTTGATGAAGGGTTATATGGACTCAATTCCATTAGACTTAGATGAAAGTGCAAAGTTGGATGGTGCAAGTAATACAAGAATATTCCTTCAAATCATCATGCCATTATGTCGACCAATGTTAGCGGTCATTGCGATGAATGGGTTCACCGGACCACTTGGAGACTTTGTTTTGGCATCGACGATACTTCGAACACAAAAATCCTATACATTACCCATCGGTCTATTTAACTTAGTGAATGAAGCGATGGGAGCAAGTTATACGACATTTGCAGCAGGTGCGATTTTGATTAGTATTCCGATCGCTGTCGTCTTCGTTCTGCTCCAGAAGCATTTCGTAGCCGGTTTGACGGCTGGTGGAACAAAAGGGTAATAGATAGAAATCAGTTTTTTTAGGAGAGGAATATCTATGGAGAAATCAGGTAAATCTTATGTAACGTCTGCTAGGCGAATGCTCCATGGTGGAGACTATAATCCAGATCAATGGTTGGATGTTCCGCATGTCTTACGCCAAGATATCGAATTGATGCGTCTCGCTCATACGAATACGTACTCCATCGGCATTTTTGCCTGGAGTGCATTAGAGCCGGAAGAAGGGGTTTACACGTTCGAGTGGTTGGATCGAATCATAGATGACATTCATCAAAATGGTGGAAATGTAATTTTAGCGACACCGAGTGGAGCGAGACCCGCATGGTTATCGCAAGCATATCCTGAAGTATTGCGCGTCGATGAACGACGGGTTCGACAGCTTCATGGCGGACGTCATAATCATTGTTTCAGTTCGCGTGTTTATCGGCAAAAAACGCAACACATCAATCGACTATTGGCGAATCGTTATGGGAAACATCCGGCATTATTGATGTGGCATATCTCGAATGAATACGGGGGAGAGTGTCATTGTGATCAATGCCAATCCGCTTTTCGTGTCTGGTTACAAGAAAAATATAAAACACTTGATCGGCTGAATGCTGCTTGGTGGGGAGCATTTTGGAGCCATACGTTCAATGAGTGGTCTCAGATTGAATCGCCGTCGCCAATCGGCGAAAGCATGGTCCACGGCTTAAATTTAGATTGGCGTCGTTTTATCACGGATCAAACCATTAATTTCTATCAAAATGAAATTCAGCCATTACGCGAAGTGACTCCGAATATACCGGTGACTACCAATTTCATGGCAGATACGGATGACTTGATTCCCTTCCAGTCGCTTGATTATAGTCAGTTCGCGAAATATGTTGATGTCGTGAGCTGGGATGCGTATCCAGCTTGGCATAACGACAGGGAGTCAACGAGTCGTTTGGCGATGAAGGTCGGATTTATTAACGATCTATTTCGTAATCTAAAACAACAACCGTTCTTGTTAATGGAATCGACGCCGAGTGCCGTTAATTGGCATCCTGTCAATAAAGCTAAACGACCAGGAATGCATTTGTTATCTTCGATGCAAATGATTGCCCATGGTTCGGATAGCGTACTTTACTTCCAGTGGCGTAAATCTCGAGGGTCATCTGAAAAATTTCATGGGGCAGTCGTCGATCATGATGGAAGTTCTGAAAATCGTGTCTTTCAAGAAGTTGCAGAAGTCGGTCGTTTGTTAGAACATTTAGATGAAGTCGTTGGTACACATCGTCCAGCCGAAGTTGCGATTTTATACGACTGGGAGAACAACTGGGCATTTGACGATGCGCAAGGATTTTCGAATGACACGAAGCGTTATCCCCAAACACTCCAAGAACATTACCGGGCGTTTTACGAGCGTGATATTCCGGTAGATGTCATTACAAAAGAACAAGATTTTGATGGTTACAAACTGTTGATCGTTCCGATGCTTTATTTAGTCAGTCAAGAGACAATCGAACGTTTAAATCGATTCGTCGCGCAAGGTGGGACTCTCATATCGACGTATTTGACCGGGCTAGTTGATGAATCTGACTTAACTTATTTTGGTGGATGGCCAAGTGAGTTAAAAACGATGTTCGGAATCGATCCAGTTGAAAACGATACGCTATACCCAATGGATAAAAATGGAGTGAAGGTCCGCGATAAGACATATGAACTAAAGGATTATGCGACAGTCTTGAAAGTAGTGACAGCTGAAACAGTTGGAGTTTATACAGAAGACTTTTATGCTGACACAGCGGCAGTGACGCGGAATAATCACGGAGAGGGCGTCGCTTGGTACATTGGTGGAAGGTTGGAGGAGCGATTCCAAAACGATTTTTATGCAGAAATCATCTCTTCGTTGAATTTGCTATCGCCTCTTCAGATTGAACATCCAGAAGGTGTCTCGGTGCAGGTGAGAATCGATGCGTCGTCTATCTACGGATTTATCATGAATTTTTCGGAAGAAGTCAAAGCGATTGAACTGAAAAATCCAGTCGAAGAATACTTGACGAAAGAACGACTCATCGGAAATGTATTACTACAACCGTATGAAGTAAAGATTGTGAAGTGTAGCGCCGAATAACAATGTTGTTTGAAAGTGTATTGTGGATATCTGATGGAAGGGATTGTATAAAATAAACTCAGAAAACGAGACTGTGTTGTGAATCGTTATCGAAATTGAAAAAACGTAGGACCTCCTTATCATTCGGTAAGGAGGTCCTTTCGAGTTTACGAAGTAATAGTCAATCGGCTTAAATTGTCTTTGACTTGATTTCGAGTTGATCGAATTCCAAACTGCCTTGAACAACTAAGAGTGTTCGATGTTCGTGTTTTTTATTTCGAGTAAACCTTCTGTTCTTGAATGTGGTGATCTAACGTAGTAATAATCTGTTCACTTACTTTCTATTTTGTATGTTTTATCTTTTCCTTACTAAAAATAGTTCGTTTAAATGAGTACAATCCCTTTTATTGCCTTGATAATGTGCGTATCAGCTATTTATGTATTTACTTCTAAAAAATCCTTATATTGGTTATCATGATGATATCATGTTACAGGAGGGGTCGTTGTGGACAGTTTATTAGAAGTCGAACGGTTATCAAAAACCTACATACGTGGAACGGAGACGATCCATGCATTGAAGCAAGTCAGCTTTACGTTAGAGGAAGGAGGGTTCATCGCCATCATGGGCACGAGTGGCTCCGGGAAAAGTACACTGTTGAATATCCTGGGAGCGCTTGACGCGCCAACCAGCGGAACGTTGACCTTAAAAGAAAAACGGCAACGCGACATCTTCACTGAACCTGCTGCGACGTTATACCGTCAGCAACACATTGGGTTCATCTTTCAATCGTTTCACCTGCTCGATGATTTGACGGTCCAGGAGAACATCGCCTTACCGTTGATGTTGAAGGGGATGGATGACAAAACGATCAATCAAGAGGTAGAGATTTGGCTCAAACGAGTCGGACTGACGAAATGGAACAATCATCGACCGCAAGAACTGTCGGGTGGACAGCAACAACGTGTCGCGATCGCACGTGCCTTGATCAGTCGACCACCGATCATCTTAGCGGATGAGCCGACGGGGAACCTCGATTTCAAGACATCTGCTGAAATCATGCAGTTGCTACAAGAACTTAATCGCGAACAACAGACGAGCATCCTGCTCGTGACCCATGATGCGACCGTAGCCGCTCATGCGAAGCGGGTGCTGTATTTCCATGACGGACAGATCGTCGCCGATCAGCCGTCGACCGGTGACGTGGCGCCGATCTTAGAGACATACGAGCAGTTCGTGGGGGCTGTATGAAACGACAACATCTCTTCCGTCTTTCCCACCGACTGTACCGTAAAAGTCCGATGATTCTAGTGACCTCAATCGGAAGCGTCATGATTTCGATTGGTCTTGTCTTAACGATGGTCATTTTTTTACTACATAATCAAGCCGCTATCGAGACAGATCGTGTACAAAGATATGGTCAAGTCGATCTGACGGTCAAATATACACCTAAAGACGAGCGGACGGATCAGACCGTGTTTGAGCAACTTAAAAAGGATCACGATGTCTTGGGCGCAGAGTCGATCTTACAGACGACAGCGCGCGTCGCTGGTCAAGCGATGGCCGACGTGGAGACGATAGGAGTTCATTCGGATGCTCTGACGAAAAGTCGGTATCATTTCACGAACGATTTGAAACAGGGAGAAGCGATCGTGTCAGCTCGACTCGCGACTTCGCTTGATCGTAATGTCGGGCAAACGCTTCGCGTCGGAGAAGCGACGTATCGAATCCGCGAGATTGTACCAAATACAAAAACACCGGGAGTCTCCCACGATCAAGTCTTGCTTTCGTATGCTGATCTGAAGAAGAACCATCCAATCGAAACGAAAGCCGTCTTGCTCAATCTAAAAAAAGAGGCAGATCTCGTCCACTATGCCGATACGCTCGTCAAAGCGAATCCGAAGCTCCGAATTGAACTTGCGGAGGGGCAAGCGCTCTCACCGGCGCTGAACGGCTACATCGGAATCTTGTCAGTACTGATCCTTGTCGTCTCCGGCTTCATCTTGATGGCGAACTTCGACTTGTATTTACGCAAACATGCTGTCCAATTTGCGATCATGCGGACGCTTGGAGCGACAACACGACAACTGTTCCAGCTGTTCTTCGTTCAATCTGGGTTGATTGTCTTAGCCGGAATGATGCTTACGATTCTAGGCAGTATTTGCTTACCGTTACTTGGTCAACTCGAATGGCCGACAGAGGGTAAAATGATCGTCTCCCTCATGATTGATCAGGGAGCGTTCTTGATGCTCGTAACGTTCGGTAGTGCCTTGTTAATTCTGCTGTTGCTCGCGAGTACGGCTTATCGAAAACGGGATGTGTTACCACTCCACGTTTTGCGAGAAAATCTGAAAACGGCGTCACGACCGACCCGGCGAAAACGTCTCGTCCTGTTCAGCAGTGGATTGACCGGCAGCTTAGTATTATTCGCTGAAGTGATTGCCAGTACGGGTGGGTCACGGGCGATCGCCTGGCTCGGTGCGACCGTCGCTTTTTTACTGACGATGTATCTCGCGACGCCGCTCCTCTTGAAAGGAGTGCTCCATCGAGCGGAACCGATCGTTCGTCGGTTAGCGGGACCGACGAGTTTCGTCGCCTTCCGGGGCGTGTTGCCGCAACTTCGGAAAAATGCCTGGTTGATGCTGATCGTTCAAGTATTGATGATCATCGTCGTCATCGGCTCGACGTTCCTTGAGACGGTGCAACAAAACGAGCGGAAGTACATCATCAGCCAATATCCGACGGAAGTCGTCTTAAAGAGTCGTTTGGATGAAGGATCGCAAGGAGACCCGCTACAATTGATTCGACGGATTGAAACCGAGTTACCTGGCGCAAAAGCGACCTTCCTATCGTCTCGAAGCTCCTTTGAATACCAGTTGCCTCAAGAATATGTCTCAATCGAGTACGAAGTGACGGACTATCGTCGTCTTGACGTCTTAGAGGGAGAACAGACGAGTGACACAGACGGAATCATCATCTCACGTACCTTCGCTAAAAAACACAGTCTCCAAAAAGGCGATACGTTGCCGCTCGGCCGATGGGACGGGGAACAAGAGCGAAGTGTTTCGCTCGGTCAATTCCGAATCGTTGGAATCGAAAAGAAGATAGCACCAGACATCCTCGTGGATTGGCGGAATGAGGAGCTACGGCAACCAAGCGATCAAATCTTGAATGTCTTTATCGACGTTCCATCCGAGTTAAAGAAGGCGCAAGTGACAAAAAAATTATCAGAGATCACGCAAAGTTATCCGACATTGCAAATGAATCGACTATCTGACGCGCTTCATGATGCGGAGCAACAAACGACGGAACGTTGGTTCGTCTTCATCATTGCGCTTGTCGTCATGAGTGGATCCGTCTGGTTCGGACTTGCAAACGCCTTACTCAGTTTCGTGAGTGGAAAACGAGGCGAGTATGCCTTGCTACGAACGATTGCGCTGACTCGAAAAAGGCTGCGTCAATTGACACTCATACAAATGCTCTTGTTCATTGGGAGCGGCATCATCTTTGGACTGATCAGTGGTCTTGGTGCGACAATCTTCGTGACACGGATTGATGATACAGGATCATTCTATCTCAACGTCCCGACGATTGCTGGAACCAGTGCCGGTTTGGTGGTGCTTGTCCTAGCCATCGCTTGGTTCGTCACCCGACGGAAGCAGGAAAACCTCGTTCACGAATTGAAACAGTAAGTATGGGCAAGTGAACCGGGGGGATCGAATTGCGAAAAACGATCGGGGCGATTTTATTACTTGTAGTGATTGGCGGTGTTGGTTGGTGGATGATCGCAGATGAACGGGATGCAACCTATGAGCAGATTGTTGAAGTGCAAGTCGTTCGGCACGTGACGAAGCAGTTCGGGCGCGACAATATTGCGTCAGTCAAACCTTATTTCGTAGCGTCCGAATCATCAAAATCACGACGTCACCAGATTGCCGTTCAATTGAAATCGGCACCGACTGGAGAATACCGGATGTACCGCGTATTTCAGAATAAGGTCGAATACATCGGTCGATCACGAACCGTTCGATCAGATTAAACAGGTACGTTGAATCAGTTGGGGGATTTAAATGAAAACGAAAGCCGAACGTATCGCGTTCATTCAAGAAGAAAAACGTCAACTCGCTAAATCACGTTTGTACAGCTCATTACTGTACGGCTTTAGCATCCTGTTGGTCGTCGCCAATCGGGACATGTACTGGCCACTATTTTTATTATTTGTAGCACTAGTCTGGATTGCGCGGATCCACTCGCAAGAAGTCGAACGTGATATGGCTTTAACGATAGAACCACAGATGAAGAAAATCATTCAATGGCAGTATGTAACAGATTTTCTGTTCGTCATTTTAATGGGATTATTCTTTCCAATACTAATCGTATTCGATTTACCATTTTTCCTAAGTTTTGCCGTCTACGTCGTGTTTGCTATCGCTTTGCTCGTATCAGATATGCTACTTGAACGAAACGGAAAACGTCTCGATGTCGAGCATCCGACGAAGAAGGAATTGCGGACGCATCCGAAGTCGTGGAAAAAGATTTAATTCGTGGAGCCGGTCGTTGAACCGGCTCCTTTTTGAGCATTCCGGTCGCTTCAGCGTGCGAGACTGCCGTATGATGAAAGGGCACATGAATAAGGAGGTCCTCGTATGCTTGCAATCATCATTGGATTTATCATCGGTTTGCTCGTACCGGTTCAAACGAGTGTCAATACGCGATTGCGGGGCGTCGTCGGTTCGCCATTCCTCGCTTCGCTGATTTCCTTTTCGATTGGCTCATTATTCTTATTGATTCTTGTGTTGCTGGTCGACGGGAACCTCACAGGTCTCACAGCTGCTGCCGATGAACCGTACTGGATCTGGGCTGGAGGGGTACTCGGTGTCATCTATTTGACCGGGAACATCTTGTTGTTTCCGCGACTCGGAGGCGTCCAAACGGTCATCATGCCGATTTTTGGTCAGGTCATCATGGGACTGTTGATTGATCATTTCGGATTGTTTGAAGCGAACGTCACGACACTTTCGTTAACGCGGATCATCGGTGCAACGCTTGTGTTACTCGGTGTCGTCGGAACGGTCGCGCTCGGTGACTATTTAGCACGGCGCCACAAGCAACAGATGGCATCAACAGAAAAATCGTTGTTTCTCTGGCGTGTGTTCGGGATTCTGACTGGTACGTTGGGTGCTGCTCAAACGGCTATCAATGGTCATCTTGGAAGTGTTCTCGGTTCAGCTGTGAAAGGTGCCTTGATTTCGTTCGTCATCGGAACGATCGCTTTGTTGTTGCTGAATCTGATTTTACGAACGAAGTGGCAAATTGATCGCTCGCAACCATTCCCCGCCTGGATTTGGATCGGTGGATTGATTGGTGCATTATTCGTTGCCGGCAATGCCTTCATCGTTCCGCTCGTCGGTACAGGTCTCGCTGTCGTGATCGTCACGATTGGTTTACTGACTGGCAGTCTGTTGATTGATCGTTTCGGCTGGTTCGGTGCAAAGAAACAACCGGTCACGGGTGTTCAAATCGTCAGTCTGCTTGTCATGCTTGGAGGTATCGTGTTGATCCGCATTTAAGAACAGCTCGTTCGAACGTATGGATAGATACGTTGAGAACGAGCTGTTTGTTTAATCGTTCTCAATAAAAAGAAGGAAATGATTTCCTAATCGATGAATTGAGATAAACTGAAGAAAGAGTCATCATTTAGGAAGTAGATTCGGAGGAGAAATGCATGAATTTAGTGGATATCGAACGACGATTACGAGAGGACTCAGAAGTGCAGCTCATGCTGACGATCGTGGAACGACTCGATTTACCGGATTGGTGGATTTGTGCCGGTGTCCTTCGTTCGAAGATTTGGGGCATTGATCAAAACGCACAGTCGGACATCGATATCGTCTATTTTGACCCATCGGATATTTCTGAAACGACGGAAAAAAACATGAGCGGCAATTATGTGAATGGATAGATTTACCGTGGTCTGTTAAAAATCAAACGCGAATGCATCTCGTCAATGGATTACCACCTTATCAGTCCGCAAAGGATGCGATTTCACAGTTTCCTGAGACCGTCACAGCAATCGGCGTGACGAGACGACCAGACTTTGAACTTTACCTTCCATATGGAGCAGATGACTTTATGGATCGGATCATTCGACCGACGCCACCTTTTCAAGTCGGTACCGCGCGTCATTCGATTTTTCAGCGACGTGTGATCGAAAAAGGATGGCAAGACGACCCGGGTCTACAAATATGTAAATGAAACAAGAAGGAGCGTATGTGATGAAACGAATCAGTTATAAAAAAACGATACCGCTTCTACTAGTAGGACTCCTCTGTATCAGCGGATGCGCACCGGAAAAGAACGAGGTGAAGGAAAAGATTCACGTTGATGGTACGAGTTTGTTCGACAGTGGCTCCTATCCGACTGCTGTAGAGACGGCCGAGCATCAGTTTAAATATGACTTGAGTGACAAGTCCACCTATACGTTAAAGCAAGACGATTTCCGAGTGGACGCGCGATTCGATGACTATAATTTACTGCTAGCAAGCGTCATCGATGGGCAATATGATTCGCTGATGATCTACGAAAAAAAGTCGAACTGGATGTTAAGCAGTTCGATGGATCTCATTCGGGATCAATCCACGAAAGGCGAGTCGATCGAAGGGAGTCTAGCGTGGGAAGGAAACAAGAAAAAAATGACGACGAAAATTGTCACGAATCGTCATTACACGGTGATTGAGACACGACTGAAAAGTGAGCGTATTCCAGCTCGATTCGGAGAACGAACGCGCACTATCAACGGGTTGAAAGTACATATTCAAAAGCAAGGGAAACAGCTCAATCTTGCCTACCAAAACGGAACGGACGTGATGTGGATCGTCAGTGATCGACCAGAACAAGTCCTACTTCGGCTCATAACGGCATCTCCAGACAGTCCGATTTCGGAACTATCCGATGACTTTTAGATCCGCCTCGGTGGGTCTTTTTTTATTTCCTGTGACCCGGTGAGAAATTGTATGTGGTTGAGGTTATGGCGCGTTTATCGGTCCTGTTTAGTGGGAATCTTATCCATGCAATCATATGTTGAAAATAATGAAACGATCGATGATCAAAAAGGTGAGGTGAGTTGTTAATCGTAACGCATTCATAGAAAAGGAAGTGAGAACTTCATGCGATTCAGAAGGGAACATGTCAATGTCGTTGATCCGGCGCAAACGAAAAAGAGTGTCTATGCGACCGGAATCGGCAATGCGATGGAGTGGTTTGATTTTGGGTTGTACTCCTACCTCGCCGTCATTATCAGTCAAAATTTCTTTAGTGGTGTAGAAAATGATGAACTGAAGCTCGTCTTTACGTTTGCGACGTTTGCGATCGCCTTTTTGATGCGACCACTCGGCGGATTGATCTTTGGACGAATGGGCGATCGTTTAGGACGAAAAGTCGTCTTGACGACGACGATCGTCATGATGGCATTTTCGACCTTGTTGATTGGTCTGCTGCCGACCTACGATCAAATCGGTGTCTGGGCACCGATTCTTTTACTGTTGGCAAGGATCTTGCAAGGCTTTTCGACTGGTGGTGAATATGCTGGTGCGATGGTCTATATTGCCGAGTCTTCACCTGATAAACACCGGAGCGCGTACGGTAGTGGTCTTGAAATTGGAACATTAGCTGGGTATATTCTTGCTTCCGTGTTAGCGACGATCCTGTTCGTCTCTCTATCAGACGATCAAATGTCATCTTGGGGATGGCGTATTCCCTTCATCTTAGGTGCACCACTCGGATTATTTGGTCTTTATCTTCGGCGACACTTGGATGAGTCTCCGATTTTCGAGAATGAGATCGATGAGAGTGAACAGGAACAAGCGACGTTTCGGACGATCATCCAAGAACACCGGAAAGACATCATCGTCTGCTTCATCGCCGTTGCTTTCTATAACATCACGAACTATATGTATCCTATATGCCGTCTTATCTGGATGAAATCATCGGTCTACCGAGTGCAACGAGTACGATGTTAATCACAGGTGTCATGATTATTATGATTCCGCTCGCTTTCTCGTTTGGTCGCTTGAGCGATCGACGCGGCAATCGACGATTGGTACTGCTTGGATTGACGGGGTTAGCCTTAACATCGATCCTCTCATTCTTCCTGATCGGGCAAGACTGGTTGTTATTCGTCGGCATCGGGATCTTCATTATTGGTTTCTTTTTGTCAATTTTCGAGGGAACAATGCCAAGTCTGTTGCCAAGTATTTTTTATTCAGATGTGCGGTACCGGACGCTTTCCGTTACCTTTAATATCGCAGTGTCGATCTTTGGTGGGACGACCCCACTCGTCTCGACCTGGCTTGTGCACACGACAGAAGATCCACTCGCTCCAGCCTATTACCTGACAGCCGTCAGCGTCATTGGCTTCATCACTTTCTTCTTTTTCTTTGAGAACACAGCAGGTAAGGCGCTCAAAGGATCACATCCGACGGTTGCTTCGGAACAGGAAGTACATGAAGTCGCAAAAAATCCAGAAGATGCGCTGTGGTGGAAAGAAGACGACAAAAAAGAATGACGATAATACGAACAGTCCCTTACTCGACGGAGTGAGGGACTGTTGCTTTTCATGAATTTGTGATGCAACGTTATGAACGTTTAGCGGACTGATAGACATGTCTAAGAAAATCAGCAATCCGTTGCCAAGCCTGAAGCGCTACGTTTGCGTCACCGTGATGCGTAAAGGCATGGGGTTGTCCGGCAAATTCCTGGTGTTCAACAGCGACACCTGTCTCCTGAAGAACGATTCGCATACTGCCGCGCTTCCTGCGCCAGCGAGTCGAGCTCCGCCGTCAGGACGAGCGTTTGTGGTAACGCATCGAGTTGAGCCGCATAGAGTGGCGAAGCGAGGTGATGATACGCGTCTTCCGCACGAGCGATGTACATCGCGTTGAACTGGCGTGCCTGCTCGGGAGGAGGTGTGACTTGAGGACGTTCCTCATCTGAGCGGATTTGTTTGGCAAGGTCAATCATCTCTTGGCGATTCATCGAATTCCTCCTTTAGGTCCATCTTCATCATACCGAACGGATTGGTGAATTTCTCTTCTGGATTCGTTTTCTCTAGTTGCAGGAAAAAGCAGCCAGAGTTTGATACACTTTTGAAAGAAACTAGAAATCGAAAGGATGGAATAGATGCCAACACTTTACATTACGCGTCATGGCGAGACGGAATGGAACTTAGAAAAACGAATGCAAGGCTGGGAAGACTCTCCTCTGACAGCAAAGGGCAGACAGAATGCGCGGGACCTTGGTCACCGCTTACGTGAAATTCATCTGGATCATCTCTATATCAGTCCGATTGGTCGCGTCCGAGAAACAGTTCGAATGATGGATCTCGATCCAGCGATTCCGGTCACCATCGACGATCGATTGCGTGAAATGCACATGGGAACCTGGGAAGGACGGACGGCGGCGGAAATTGAAGTCGCGCATCCGCTTGCTCATGCTGCATTTTGGCAAACGCCGCATACCTACATACCGGAGAGTGGAGAATCCTTTGACGCGGTCCGCGAGCGCATCCTATCGTTTTTGGAACGACTGGCAGACCATGAAGAAGACGAAAACATCTTAATCGTCACCCACGGCATCTTCCTTAACATCTTGCTGACATATCTTCAACGTAAGCCGTTCGCGACATTATGGGATCCGCCGTTCATTCATGGAACGAGTTTGACGATCGTCGAATACAGGGATGGGGAAGCCGTGATTCGATTAGAAGCTGACATGTCGCATGTCATAGCGGACTAAAAAAACGGCGGACTTTTTCTCGGTCCGCCGTTCTCCTTATCGTGATTTCATCAAATAGATCAAAATTGCGCCTTCTTGTTTTCTGACCTTTAGGTGAGGAGAGGATAACGTGTCAATCGAGCGACCGATGATCGATTCTCCTGTCGTATAGCGTTTGAGGAGTAAGGGGTAGAACAAAGCATTCGTCTGTTTCTGATCATTGAATTGACCGCTGTCAGTCTGGACATTTTGAGGTAAGGTATAGACCGTTTTCGTCTCAGTAATACCATTCTTCGCATCAAGCGAATAGGTGAAGGCATGCGAATCCTTGAGCAGGTTCAAATCATACGTCAACTGGAACGGTGTGCGATCATATGTACCGGCAGGAATCGATTTGTCGATCAGCACATCAGCACCTCTGGTGGTTCTGTATCGTCAAATTGGACCGCTTTGAGCTCGAGCGGGCGATCGAGTGTACCAGTTAAGAAAAATGTCCGCTATTGCTGCGACTCGTCTTTCGCGGTAGAAGGTGTGATCGAAAAGTACGACTTCTTGATCTTGACGGTCTCTTTAGGAAGGACGGTTGCTTCCGTTGTGCAACCAGCAAACAAGAAGGGTAGAGTGAATAAGAGCGCGTATTTCATGACGTGTTCCTCTTTTCCAAAGTCATAGTGAATCGAGAAAAAATAAAATATTCAAAAAATTAGAAATGATACCTAGATTATACCAACAATGTTCTTGCTAAATAAAGGAGGAAATCATGAAAGGCAAATGGTTATTAGCAACCGTCCTGCTCGTCGGTTGTGCCTCGACGGGGGAAGAGGCCGAATCGACGGCAAAATCGTTATACGTCGCACCGAACGGCAGTGATAAAAATACCGGCACGTTGAAGCATCCGTTTAAAACGATCCGACAGGCGACACTAAAAGCGACTGCGGGTACGACAGTCTACTTGCGAAAAGGAACATATCACGAGGCACTAAATGTCAGACAAAGTGGAACGAAAGAACACCCGATCACCTTCCGAAACTATCAAGACGAGCAGGTCACGTTGAGCGGGAAAAACATCAAAGATCGGGATGCCACTTTACCGATCGTTCAGGTGAAAAATCGAAAATATGTGACAATCCAAGGACTGACGATCGAAGCCGTTCAGTCGAAACGGTCGGATGCGACACCGATCGGCATTTTGGTCACGGGATCAGGATCTAACATCACGTTGAAGAACAATACGGTTCGCCAGATTAAGACGCTCGCGAAAGATGGGAATGCACACGGCATCGCCGTCTACGGAACGGGAGCGATTCGTCACCTGACGATCACCGGCAACCGAGTCGAGCAGAATCGTCTCGGTTTCAGTGAAGCCCTCGTCTTAAACGGAAACGTCAAACATTTCCGGGTGACGAAGAACGTTTTACGGGATAACGACAACATCGGCATTGATTTGATCGGCCACGAAGGAATTGCTCAGTCGAAGAAAGACGACTTCGTCCGTGAGGGCGTCGTGTCGGAAAATCGTGTTTACCGGACGTCGAGCTACGGCAATCCTGCTTACGGGAAGGAATACAATGCAGCCGGTATCTATGTCGATGGTGGGAAAAACCTAACAATTGAGAAGAATCTCGTCGAAGCGAGTGACATCGGGATTGAAGTGACGAGTGAACATGCCGGACGATACGCAGAAGATGTCATCGTCCGCCAGAATGATGTACGGCAAAACGTCTACACCGGAATTGCGATCGGTGGGTATGACACGAAGCGAGGCGGTACAAAACGTGTCCGGATCGAGCAAAATCAGCTGATCGGCAATGATACGAAAGGGCTCGAGGGTGGTCAATTGCTCGTCCAGCATGATGTCCATGACAACACGATCATCAAAAACACATTCGATGGTTCGTTAAGTGTCGCCCATTACTTCAAGACGAGTTCTGGAAATCAGTTTGAAAAAAATACGTTCAAGCATACAAAACGTTTCATGTGGCGCGACGCCTCCTATAAAACGGAAAAAAGCTTTCTGAAAGCGGTCCGAAAGGTGGAAGGAAGATGAAGTTATCGGAGCGACTCCTCGCTTACTGGATCCGGATTCCGAGACGCTGGCGGCTTGCAGCGTTGACCGCCTGTATGTTAACGATTTGGACGGTGGAAGGCGTTCGGTTTTTAACCAATCCGGCGTTACGACTGCCGACCGTTACCGATGCAATCATCTGTCTCGTTCCAGCGATTTTATTGTTCATGGTATGGAAAACAAAGCGTCCAAAATCACCTCTGAATTAATCGATAAAAACAAGGAATTTGTCTAGGTATTCTCGAAAAAAGGAAGGAACTTCAAATTAGTAAGGAGGAAGAAAGATGACGAAACTAACGATTCAAGCCGTGATTGATCGTCCGGTCGAGACCGTGTGGGAGATCTGGAACGCACCGGAAGACATCAAACGCTGGAACGCAGCGTCTGACGATTGGCATACGACGGCGTCAACGAATGATTTGACGGTCGGTGGTCAATTCACGAATCGAATGGAAGCAAAAGACGGTAGCATGGGTTTTGATTTCACGGGTACATATGAGGCAATCGTACCTTATGAGCGCATTGCGTATGTCCTTGAGGATGGTCGTCAGGTGACGATCGACTTTTCTCGGAACGGGGAACAAACCGAAGTCGTCGAATCGTTTGATGCCGAAACGATTAACCCGCCTGAGATGCAACAAGCGGGTTGGCAGGCGATCCTTGATCGGTTCAAGGCGTATGCTGAGTCGAAGTAAGTCGTTCGCTTCGTAACTTCCGACCACGGCGATCCGTCAGGGCAGGAATACCGCCGCTCTCATAGCGCCGGACCCAGTTATATAATTGTTGATACGACACATCATGCCGTCCGGCGATGCGTTGGTAGTCCTTTGCGGCCGCCAAACAATCGAGGACGGCATTCATGCGTTGTTCAAGAGTGTTGATGGACATGAACGTTTTCCTCCTCATTAAATCGCCCTGGATTCGTCCATGGCATTAAACTAGTGCACATACAATCGATGGAAGCCATTGAATCAAAGAAAAATTGACGCGTCTCCTGTTGATTCGTTTTGACGATCAGTCGTTTTTCTAGCGTTGGTAAATGCACGAGAAACGAAATCTGACATTCCATAGGCTGCGAGAGAATGGTGGTAGATCGTTTTTGCAAGTGGATAGCTGCTGAATTCGCAGTGACGTATAAGACGTGTCGATTCCATTCCTCTTCGTTGAAAAGTGAATCCATCATCGTGATAAAAGCTTGACCGGAAATGAAGTTCATCGGACGACCTCCTTTCTTATAATGTGTATATCCTGTACATGTTTTTCGAAAACCTATATTTCAAATATTACAAAAAAACCACCTCCAAAAGAGAGGTGGTTAACGTTATCCTGCCAGTTCAAGCATCTGAACGAACGCGACGTCCGGATCGGTCGTCTCGAATCGGTTCAACCAATCCTTGAAGTCGCCTTCGTACAAAATACGACCTTGATGGAGAAAGATGACATGGGCATCGGTATGCAATAGATCGTGTAATTGATGGGTCGAGAAGAGGCACGTTTGACCGTTTGCGGTCATCTGCTCGAAGCGTCGCATGATATGAAGCCGTGTTGCCGGGTCGACCCCGCTCGTCGGCTCGTCAAAGATGTAGAGCGAACGTGGTACTGTCGTCAACAGGGTGACGAACAACCATTTCTTTTCGCCAGCGGACATCTTACCAATTTTCATTTCCCACAGATGAGCGAATAAATCGAGCTCTCGCGGCTGTTTCAGATGACGCGTATAGGTCTCTTGTTTGCGATATGCTTTCAAACGAGCGAGCCGACCGACGAAGACGGCGACATCCTTGCCCTTTAATTCATCCGAGTAATAGATGAATTGCGTCAAATAGAGAATGTCCGAGATATCGGGTAAGTCCAGTTCTCCGGACGTGATCGGTAAGGCACCGGTCATGCAATCAAACAGTGTCGTTTTCCCGGCACCGTTCATCCCGATCAAGACGTTCAGTTTCCCGGGAACAAGCGAAAAGGAGACATCGTGTAACAGATCAGGTGATTTCGGATAGTTGAAGCGTACGTGTTGAACGTGCATCTGAATCCTCCTATCGGGTCAGTAATGACATGAGATTAAAACGTTTGACAGAGAATAGACCAAGTAACAGATAAACGACGAGTACGACGGTCAAGATAAGGAACGATGCTCCCGTAACGTGCTCAGAGACAGCGAGACCAAGTGTTTTCATGACATAAAAAGGATTCAAGTAGCTGTACCAACGATCCGGTTGACTACTCGCGAACAAGAACAGGGGATACATGACGATGTTGAGCAATGTCGACATACTCGAAATCTTTGCCGGCAGCATTGTCAAAGCGATGCTCGCGAAGGCAAGCGGGATGCTGAGCACCAAGACGAGATAAGCGAGTAACAACGTTAAAGGTGAGAAGAAGCCGAACACAAGCATCAGAATCGTCGTAAAGACCGTTAAACTAACGGCTGCAAATACGAGCTGAACGAGAACGAGTGCGAGAATACAACCAATCTTACTACCGGAAATCATGATATACGTCTTCATCAAACCATGTTCCCGCATCCGGGCAAGTTGGAGACCAATGCCGTTGACATAAATCGAAAGTAAGATATAGCCCCAAAAGAGTGCAAGAAATGATAGGAAACTGCTCTCTGTGAAATCGAGTCGTGACCCGAAGACGAACGCGAGAATCAATGGGAAGATCAACGACCAAAAGACCGGAATCTTATCCGTCAGCATGATTTTTAAGTAGAGTATGAAGTAGCTAGGAATCGAATACATATGTGCCTCCAATCAGTGTGTCGAATCAAGCTTATATTAAGTATACGTTTGGAAATGGGAAATAGTTCCTTTGAAAAGAGCTTAAGAATCACCTGAAATCAAACGATGTAACGCATCGACAACAATATGGGGGGCATCCTGTTGAATGAAGTGCCGGCTGTTGACAACTTCGATGAATGATCCTTGAATCGACTGTGCAGCAGTTTGTCGTTGCAATTCGTGCCACAATAGTTGCGCCTCACGCGAATAATGATCCTTTTTACCAGCAGACAGAACAATGACTGGAAATGGGTAGAGGATATCAACGTTCGTCGCTTCAATACTCTCTTTAAAATCTTCGTATGTACATTCGAGCGTGAATTGTTTTTTGTATATGGATTGGAACGTGTTTGGCATCACTGGTAAGAAGCGTTGAATATAGGACTCTTGTGTTGCATCGATGAGCAATAGACCTTTTATTTCACTTGGATATTGCGATGCAAATTGTCGAACTAACGTGCCGCCATAGGAATGACCCACAAGAATAAAGGGTGGTTTGAGAGATAAGGTATGGATCAAACGGCGAAGGCGATTCACGCTCTGGCGACTAGTCTCGGAATCATGCTGCATACTACCACCGATGTTCGTACGGTCATACATCAAGATCGTTCCAAGTCCTTCAACTTGATCCATGATTGGTTGCCAGGTTGAAAGATCTTGTCCATATCCATTTTCAAAGATAAACGTCGGTTGATCGGAAGTTCCGAGAATCAGACGATAGTGTAACGTCGTTTCAGGTAACGTCATTAAATCGAAAGACATATGATTCCTCCTATTCTAGTGGGAATAAAAGTAAGGATACCAGAAAGAAACAAATATTGTAAACTGAAGCAAATGACTGGAGGTATGATGATGGACTATTTATTAACGTCCGGTGGGATACAAAATCCATCGATTTACAAAGCGTTACGCGAGATGCTCAGAAAACCGATTGAGGAATGCCATGCCATCGCGATCACGACAGCTTCCTATGCGTTAGGCAGAGGAACGGACCTCGCTGTCAACTTCATTCAAGGAAAAGATGAGGCACCGATGGTTGATTTAGGATGGAAGTCAGTCGGTCTGTTGGAATTATCAGCGGTCTCGGTAATTGATCCAGCAATTTGGCAACCAGCGGTCGAACAAGCGGATGTCATCCTCGTCAATGGTGGGGATCCACTCTTTCTACATCACTGGTTCGTCGAATCGGGCTTCGATCGACTATTACCGCAACTGACCGGTGTTTATGTCGGGATGAGTGCCGGCAGCATGGTGCTTACGCCACGAATCGGAACAGATTTCGTTGGATGGAAAAAGACGCCGGAGCAATCGGACGCAACATTAGGTCTCGTTGACTTTTCAATTTTCCCACACCTCGATCATCCGCAGTTACCAGATAATCACATGCAAGCAGCAAAAGAGTGGGCAAAGAGACTGACGAATCCAGCGTACGCGATCGACGACGCGACAGCGATCCGTGTCATCGGTTCGAACGTAGATGTAATTTCTGAAGGAACGTGGGTCCAGTTGCGATGAGGACGATCTATTTCGTTCGCCATTGCGAATTGATCAAAACAGGCAGTGATCGCGAGGGCGGGGATTAACAGATGCAGGTCAGGAACAAGCGCAAGAACTCGTAGCGTTCTTTCAAGCGCTGCCGATTGACGCCATTTATTCGAGTCCGATGCAACGGGCGATGGATTCCGTTCGCCCACTTGCGAATCAGAGGAACATGCAGGTCATAACGGTTCCATTTCAAGAGCGACTTTTTCAACTAATCGATGAACGATTAACGACTGAGAGACTCGAGAAAGTATTGAGACAGTCATTTTTAGACGCCGATTACTCTGAAGTTGGTGGAGAGTCGAATCGCATGGCACTTGATCGTGCTGTAGCAGCCATCGAAAAGCTCCATGACATGCATCCGAATCAACAAGTGGTTGTCGCGACACATGGACTTGTATTGGCGTTAGTTCTTGAAAAATATACTGGGCGAGCGGCGAACGAATGGTTAGATGCCATGTCGAGTCCAGCGATTCACAGGTTGACATTCGATGCCCTCAAAAAAGCGTCTCATGAACATCTATAGAAAGACGATTAAATTTGACCGCTGAAGATGAAACCGAGAAAGAGTAGTAGCAGCACGCCGAGCGGAATGGCACAGGCGAGACTGACATATTTAAGAATCCCGGGCTCCCGTCGTCTGAAGGCGACGATCCCGAGACCGATTCCGAACAGATAAATGACAAGTCCGATCGGAATCGTAAGCATCGAGTTCGGTCCGAACGACCAGTTGAGCGGTGGGAAAATCATATAGGCGATGAACAGACCGAGCAAACTAAAGAAGATAGAAGCTTTAGCGTATGTCATGTGAGAACTCCTTTTAATTAAGTATGTGAACAAGAATTCGGATTTAAAACGAGAATTCCTGCTTCATTTAGTGAATTTCTTGTTTGGCATTTGAATGAACGGGAACTATATCTAAAAGATAGTATCTTTTAGATATAGGAGGGACCGATGCCTAAGGAAAACATGACCCGTTATGCGATTCTCGGACTTCTTGCAAGTGGATGTACGTCTGGTTATGAGATGAAACATACGATCGACACGAGCTTGAATCACTTTTGGAAAATCAGCTTCGGACAAGTCTATCCGACGCTGAAACGGTTAGAGGCGGAAGGATTGATCGTTGAAGAGGTCGCGGATGGGGAACGGAAACAATTCGCCCTGACGAAAAACGGGCATGCGGAGCTCGAGCGGTGGGTCGCTGAACCGTCCGTCGAATTGCCCGTGCAACGGAACGACCTGTTGTTGAAGCTGTACTTCGCTCGACATGCTTCAAAAGAGGTCACGTTGCAGAAAATTCAGGAGCACGCTCGATTGCTCGAAGAACGGCTTGAGACGTATCAAGCGATCGATGCGATGATTCGTTCTTATCCTGACTCGAATGATGCCGTCTATTGGTTATTGACGCTTGATTATGGCATTCGGAAGACACGGGCGTTACTCGACTGGTGCGACGCTTCCCTTGAGACCCTTGAAGGAGGAAATTGACATGAAACGGATCATTGCGACTCCGAACAAAGACGTCGTCGTGTTCATCATCGGTTTACAGATCAATCGCCTACGTTCTGTCCGGCAGTGGTTACCGACGGTCCAAGCGATGGGACCGATGCTACAAGAGTGTTATGAAAACGATGTCGGTCTGATTTCGCATGAGTCACTTGTGGGTTGGCGTTCCGTGACGTTGATTCAGTATTGGCGTTCGACGGAAGAATTGATGGCATATGCCCATGGTTCCCGTCATTTGACGGCGTGGAAACGATTCAATCAGAAGGCACGGACATCAGACGCGGTCGGGATCTTCCATGAGACGTTCGAAGTCAGCAATTATGAGTCGATGTATGTCAATCTTCCAACCCGAGGTCTAGCGAAAGCGCTCGGGGAGTCGGCGATCAAGCCGCATCAAGAACAAGCAAAAGGGCGCTTAGCCGAGCGGCAATCACAAGAGACGATCTAAATAGACAAAAGACGGGTGCCGAGCCATCCGTCTTTTTTATGTCGCGACTGGTTCGAGCATCTCCCCGCAGTTTTGGCAAATATGATCGAGCGTATTCGTACACGGTTCGCAAAATGTACAAGCGTGCGAGCACTGATAGACCGTCGTTTCAATCGTTTCTTGGCACCGGACACAGGTTGGTTCCATAAGTATCACCTCCTGTTACTAGTATAAGAAAAGCATTTTGATGAGCACAGTAGGAGAACATAGAAAAAGGCTATATTTCCCTTTGATTCCATGTTAATTTGAAGAAAGTGGTTTTTAATTCGAAGGGAAGATGAAAAATGGACCAAATTGATCAACAGATTGTCCGGATTCTGCAAGACGATGCCCGGATTCCATGGTCGGAACTCGGACGTCAGATCGGATTATCGGCACCTGCCGTCATCGAACGGGTCCGAAAAATGGAGGACGCGGGAATCATCGAAGGGTTCCGCGCTGTCATTAATCCAGAAGCACTCGCGCAAGGATTACTCGCGATCGTCATGTTCGAAGAGACACGCTGCGCAGGCTTGATTGAATTTTGTAAAGGACATCCAGAAGTCGTCGAGTGTCACCGCCTGACCGGTAGCTATAACTTCATGGTCAAGTTGCAAACCGCGTCCGTTGCAACACTGGAACGTTTTCTCGATGATGCATCGGTCTACGGCAAACCGTCGACCTGGATTCGGCTGTCGACGCCAGTGCCGTTCACGGGATATACGGTATGACGGAAGCGACACGTGTACGGATCGAACAACTGACGGGGGAGATCGAGGACGTGAAAAGCTCGATGAGCAAGGGGGAACTTTGACCGTATACCGAATCATAGCATGGTACGTCGGTGTCAGCGCTAGAGCAATCTATGCGATAACATACGGGATCCGAACGAGTGAGGGCGGAACGGGCTATTGCCTGGATTTGGGGCAAGGCTGGCTGAACGGTTGCCTTTGTCCGCACTTGAACCAGAAAAAACGGGCAGCCCGTTTTCAGGAACATCTGCCTCAAATGGATAATGCGATTGGATTACCTGACGATACGGTCTATATTCAATCTGAGACAGATCACTATCTATTAGGAGAAGGGCACGTGCTTTGTTTTAAATGATGATGAACGCTTCGAACATCCATTGTGTTCATCATCGTGATTAAAAGTGAATCAAAACAGTTGACGAACAAAAATTGAGATGGTATATTTATCTCGAATTAAAGATATATGAATTAAAGATACAAAAGAGGTGAAGGAAATGACGCGACCGAATCCGAACTTGAAAGCATTGACGGTCATGGTGCGCGCAGTCGACGCGTTACATGAAGTCATCAAGAAGGATGTTGCGCAATGGGGATTGAACCCAACGGATTTTTCGGTTCTTGAGTTGCTGTTTCACAGGGGCAGGCAACCGATTCAATTGATTGGGAAAAAAGTCTTGATTACGAGCAGTAGCATCACCTATGTCATCGATAAGCTTGAAAAGAAGAATTACGTTGTCCGAAAAGCATGTCCAGAGGATCGGCGCGTGACATTTGCGGAACTGACCTCTGAAGGGCAACAACTGATGGAAACGATTTTTCCGGAGCACGAGCAAGCGATTAATCAAGTATTTCAAGGGATAGACCCGTCTGATCTTGAAGCTTTTATCGAGACAGCCAAAACAATCGGTTATCAAGCAAAAAAACAATAAAAAATTTTTAGGCTGATATCTCGAATTCGAGATAATAACCATTAAAGGAGCGATTTTTCATGAATGAACTAAAAGGAATCCACCACGTGACGGCGATTACGAGCAGTGCCGAGAAAAACTATGACTTCTTTACGAACGTCCTAGGAATGCGATTGGTCAAGAAGACCGTCAATCAGGATGACATCCAGACGTATCACTTATTCTTCGCCGATGATAAAGGATCTGCCGGCACGGATATGACGTTCTTTGATTTCCCAGGTATTCAAAAAGGGTCACACGGAACGAATGAAATTTTCAAGACGGCGTTCCGTGTTCCAACGGATGCGGCACTCGAATACTGGATCAAACGCTTTGACAAATACGACGTCAAGCACCGTGGTATCAAAGAACAATTCGGTAAGCAGACACTCTCGTTCGTCGATTTCGATGAGCAACAATACATGTTGATCTCTGACGAGCATAATCAAGGTGTCGCTTCCGGCACACCGTGGCAAAACGGTCCGGTACCCCTCGAGTTCGCGATCACGGGTCTCGGTCCAATTCACATCCGGATCGCGGAATTCGACAATTTAAAAGCGGTACTCGAACAAGCGATGTTGATGCGCGAAGTCGATCAAGCTGGTTCCCTGCACTTGTTCGAGATGGGCGAGGGCGGAAACGGTGCCCAAGTCATCGTCGAGCATAACGTCGTCCTGCCGAGTGGACGTCAAGGATTCGGAACGGTCCACCACGTCGCTTTCCGCGTTGAAGATACGGCTGCCTTACAGGAATGGATCGAGCGGATGCAACAGCTTCGCTTCAACACATCCGGTTACGTCGATCGCTTCTTCTTCGAGTCCCTTTATGCCCGTGTCGCGCGCGGTGTCTTGTTCGAGTGGGCAACGGATGGTCCTGGTTTCATGGGTGATGAGCCATACGAAACGGTCGGGGAGAAATTGTCATTACCACCATTCCTCGAGCCGCAACGAGAACAGATCGAACAAATGGTCCGTCCGATCGATACGGTCCGGAGCACTCGGAAAATCGAAAAAGAATACCTTTAAGAGAACGTTACGATAACGTAGCTAATCGCATCTAAATAAGAGGAGGAAATGAAGATGGAGAAATTAAACATTGGCATCATCTTAGGATCCACACGTGAAGGACGTCTCAGCCCACAAGTCGGGAACTGGGTCAAACAACTGGCTGATCAACGAGGTGACGCGAACTATACGATTCTTGATATCGCCGACTACAAATTACCGCTCCTAGGTGAAAAGGATGGGGATGCGTCGGGTGCTGCTGCTTGGTCGAAGGATGTCGCAGCACAAGACGGATTCGTCTTCATCGTTCAGGAATACAACCACTCAATCGCAGCGTCACTCAAGAACGCGCTCGATTATCTACGGGTCGAATGGAACAATAAAGCAGCAGGGATCGTCTCTTACGGTTCTGTCGGTGGAGCTCGGGCGGCAGAACACTTGCGTGGCATCCTCGGTGAGTTATTGATTGCCGATGTCCGGGTGCATCCAGCGTTATCCTTGTTCACTGATTTCGAGAATGGATCGGTCTTAAAAGCGGCAGCCGTTCAAGAAACATCGGTCAACCAGATGCTCGATCAAGTCATTCCGTGGGCAACGGCATTAAAAACGATTCGCTAATTCGTGATTGATCAGAAAACCCCCTCATTTCGCTGAAATGAGGGGGTTTTCTATCGTTGTCATGTACAACACGACGTGACGCGGCGCAGATCCTTTTCTTGAATGTAAAGCGTGTGTTGGCGGACTTTATAAGGAATGTCAGCCGCTTGAAGACGTTCGAGATAGTGACCCGTCGGAGCGACCGTCCATTTCACATATGTTGTTGCGGCATTCGGTGAAGAAAGACAGATGAGTAATACAAGTGGAAGGATCCATTTTCGAATCTTCAATCGTATACCTCCTTCATTATTTCAAATACTGTATTAATGATTTTATTGTTTAAATTAAAAACTAAAAATCACTAATCACGTCAGCAAAAAATAACTGACCATCAAACCGACCAACAGACCACTAAAGACAAGTCGATAGACGGGTGAACAATGGGTTCCTTTATTTCGTTTGACTTGATAGACGATGAAATAGGTCACACTGGTCACCATGACGAGGATCGCCAGTGTACTGAGTAAAGCAGACATCAGCATTCCTCCTTATCGTAAGATTTTAGCTAACGCTTTTCCTTTCGCCAACTCATCGACGAGTTTGTCGAGAATCCGGATGTTACGAATGTGCGGATCCGTTAGATTTTCCACACGAATCCCGCAGATGATGCCAGTGACTAAAAAACGACGTTCATTCAGGGCGGGTGCGTGCTCGAAAAAGGCTGCGACGTTTTGGGTTTGTATGGCTTGTTCAAGAGTTGGATTCGTGTGTCCGGTCAACCAGAACAGCACGTCATCGAGTTCCTCTTGTGTCCGTTGCTTACGCTCGACTTTTTGACGGTATACCTGATACAGCTGCAACATTGGCATTTGAAATACTTTTTCGTAACTCATCTGAATCGCCTCCTTTCATGGTAACATATGGGAAAAGGTCTTGTGTCACGGATTTCAATTCGGTTTGGAGGTGCAGGATGAAATGAGACATCGAATCATTGGAATGACTTTTTTGACGTGCCTAGCCCTATTTTTAGGCATCATGGGTGTAAAACTATCGTATCAAGCATTGATCGATCCACCGATTGATCAATCGACAGGAAACTGGGTACATATTCCGAGCAAGATCTTACCGACTAAAAAAGTCATCTATGTGAAAGAAGAACAAATCATCAAACAACCGGATTCTTCAAAAATTGGGCACGAAAGATATCGGAAGGAACCTAAAAAGAAAAAACCGATTGAGCTTGGGAAAGGTTTCTTGACAGATGCGATCAATCAAATCGCACGTATGACTCCTTGGATGGTCGCTCTAGTCATCATCTACCTGTATCGTCGACAACGATTCAACCGTATGCAGTGGTCATTCCCATCAAGTCATCAACCGAAACGAACCGCTCTATCGCTTCCGCTAACGCCTGAAGTCCAGTCCTCATCAGAAGACAGTATTCTTGATTCAAAAATTCGTGAAGCATTGCGCGCGTTCAATCGGTCACTTGCTCCAGCGCAACAGCGACGGACACATGAGACGCTGACGGAGTGGTTAACACGTTTAGAGGTCACGGTTCCGTATGAGATGTATCAGCTCGTTCGGTATGCCGACGTGGCAGAACAGACACTCGATCCCTCTCGACGGACTGTTTTTCTTGAACAGCTTGAGCAAAATCAGACACGGCTCGTGTAATCAGCCGTGTCTTTTTTGATGTCCGCGATACTTATTAAGAGCGAGCATGTTCAACAGGAACAAGGCTGCTCCATAAAGGAATAGTCCGAGCCAGTACGGCCAGATGCTTGACCACCCGTTGCCGTAGACGAGCACCTCTTTGATCGCACTCGCTCCGTAGAAAATCGGGGTAATATATCCGATGTTACCGAGTCCGTACGGGATTAGATCGAGCGGAATCAAACCCGAGAAGAAGATCTGTGGAATGATCGTAAAGGGAATCAACTGGACGACCTGCAGCTCAGACTGGGCAAAAATCGAAATCGTTGCCCCGAACAAGACCGCGACGACGGCAAGTCCAAGCATCGTCAGGAAGACCCAGATGATCGAACCTTCAGACGGTAAGTCGAGAACGGTCGTCGCGTACAGGACGACAAGAATCGCTTGGATCGAGGCGAAGACGCTATAACCGAGCGTATAGCCGAAGATGACGTCGGTTTGGCGAATCGGTGTCATCATCAACCGCTCGAGCGTGCCGCCACTGCGTTCCTTGACAAGTGCCATTGCTGACAAGATAAAGACGAAGAAGAATGAGAACAGCGATAAAAAGACGAAGCCAAGCGCATCAAAGGTCGATTGATCAACATCTCCGTACAGATAGTTCGTCTCGAGTTGCATCGTCGGTTGCAGTGACGCAAGTCCAGCTTGAATCTCGCGTAGTGCTTTCGAACTTTTCGTCGATGGTTCGCGGAGGTTCAACGCTAGCTGATTGTCTTTCATATCTAAGACGACGTCGACCGTTTCATGATTCTTGAGATAGGCGTCAGCATCGCTGCCGTTATACGTTTTAATCGACAGATCCTGTTTTTCGATTGCTTGTGAGACCGGAGCCGGTACATCTTGACTGATGGCGACGACAGGCGTGTAATCATCGTTTCCAAGTAGGAAATAGATCAAGGTGAAGATTAATAATGGAGCAAGCAAAATCAGTCCGACGCTTCGTTTATCGTTCAACGTTTGACGGATGACCCGTCGTGCGAGTTGCCACATCACGTCACGTCCTTTCCAGCGAGCAGGAATAGTTCCTCGACTTGACCGTTTTCAGTCTGTGCGAGCAGACGATCGAGCGGATCGTAGGCGATGATCCGACCGTTATAGATCAATGCTGCCCGGTCGCATTCATTGATTTCATCCATGACGTGGGTCGAGACGACAATCGTCGTACCTTGCGCACGAATCGCTTGGAATTGATTCCAAATCTGGCGGCGTAACACGGGATCAATCCCGACGGTCGGCTCATCCAGGAATAAGACGGTCGGACGATGCAAGATTGAGATGGCGAGGGACAATCGTTTCTTCATCCCACCGGAATAATGGCGAACGAGCTTTTTTTGATCATTCGTTAAATCGACGAGTGTCAAGACCTCCTCGATGCGTTTTGCTAAATCCTGACGGGACATGTTGTATAGGGAACCGAAAAATTGCAGGTTCGCAAGCCCCGATAAATCCTCATACAAAGCATCGTTTTGTGGCATGAAACCAATCTGCGATAACATCTTGAAGTTTGGCATTGAAGTGTCACCGATTTGAATCGTTCCTGAATCCGCTTGAATCGCACCGATCATCAAACGAATCAACGTCGTCTTTCCGGAACCTGACGGACCGAGCAAGCCACAAATCTCGCCGGACGGAATCAAAAGATCAATCTGTTGGAGGACGTTCTGTTGATGAAACGATTTCGATACACCATTCAGTCGTAAATCCATCGTATTCTCCCTCCTTTTATGAAATAATTATTGAACAACGTGTTGATTAATTTCATTATAAAAGGGAGGGAAACTGGGAGCAATGACCACTTGACGTTTATCTGTCGCTTAAGCGACACATCTCGACAAACTGTTGAAGAAAGAGGCGATTTCGATGAAAAAACAGGATTTACGCGTTATCCGGACCGACCGGAGGATACGCGAGACGTTCCTTCAGCTGATCGACGAAGTCGGTTTTGACGCCGTGACGATTAAGTTGTTGACGGAACGGGCGGAAGTCAATCGCGGGACGTTCTACCATCATTACGCGGATAAATACGAACTGCTCGAGCGGATGACGAATGAGGTTTTTGAAAAGATCGAAGCGACGTTCGAACGCGAGATTCCATTCGTCCTGATCAACAAAACGGAGGACTCACCATACCGACGAATCATCCCGTTTCTAACGTTTCTTTATGAACACCGGACGCTGATGCGGATCTTACTCAGTCCGACGAGTGACGGAATGTTTCGGAAGCGGGTCCGTGATTACATGCAACAGATTCTGTTTTCAGGACTACCGGAACAAGGAGAACGGCTTGTTCCAGAAAATTATCTCATTGCCTATCTCTCAGCCGCCCATCTCGGTGTCATCGAATCCTGGTTGAGCCACCCAAACGAGACATCACCGGATGAAATTGCTCGAATTGTCTTTACGATTTCGATGGAAGGACCGTTTCGAGCAGCGGGGTTCCGGCGATGAGTATTGAGCAAGTCTTAGAAAAAGTCGTCGTTTGTTTGCAGCAAGAACGGATTCATTTTGGTATCGGTGGTTCATTATTGTTGGCGCAGCATGGACTACCAGTTGTACCGCGCGACATCGATCTCGTCGTCGCGTTAGCGGACGCCGAACGAGCAGTCCAACTGTTGGCGGACATGGGGACTGTCGTCGAACAAGACAAGACGTCACTTTACGCGACGGAAGTGTTCCAAGAATTTATGATTGAAGGAATCGATATCGATTTGATGAGCGGACTGCAGATTCGTCATGGTGAGGGCGTGTTCATCTATCCGTTTGATGAACAATCAATCGATTCAGCTGGACGTCCGTTCATGTCACTCGTTGATTGGTATGTCATTTATCAACTGATTCCAGGGCGGGAACAAAAGGTCGCGATGATTGAAGACGTATTTACAAAACAGGAAGTGGACTGCAAGCGTCTCGAACAGCTGAGAAGCCTCGTTCTTCCGCAAGCAGTAAAGAAGCGAATCAATCAGTGGCTGAAATGACATACAGGTCGTCGAGTAAGACAACCTCATTTGTTGTCAGTAAATAAGCGTGGTTCGAGTCAAGCAAACCACAGAGAACATAGTGGTCAAGTGCCCGGTCGAAGACATAATGCGGTTTCAATGTCAGGTAAGGCATGAGTGCGTGACGTATGACTTCTTCCGGAACGCTATTTGGCAATCCTTGTGTCGAATCATGAAAGAGGTCAATAAATGCTTCGTTATCAACGATTAGGCTGACTTCAAAAGTATCTTCCATCAGAAGAATCGTTAAACGACGTTTGTAAGCGAGATTTATGTCGTCACGAGTCCGGCGTACTACTACGTTAATGAATGGAAAATCCCGATGGATTTCTTGAATCGTCCAAGCTCCGGACTCCTCCGGATATTCCGCAGCGATGAGATCTACAGCAATCGACTGACATGTTTCCAGCATCTCGTCAGTCAACGGTCGGTAATCCGGATGTGGCGTTTGAGCTTCGGCATCGAGTGCCGTGACGGTGTCTCGCCGCTTAATCAATTTGCGCGTATAGGAGAACGTGGACGGTTTGTCCCATGTCACGATCTCGTTTATGGCAACGGACGAAGTTTCGGGATTACATAGAGGATACGTGCGCAAGCCGTCTTGAGAAACAAAGGTTTCTTCAATTGCATATGCTAGTTTGCGTTGGTGTTCGTTAGGAACTGAAAAACTCCGGAACTGTTGCGAGATGATAGGAGCCATTTGTTCAAGGGATAATGTGAACAGTTCAGTCGAATACTTGTTACTCAGCGCGGGGGTTCCATAGATACTGAAAGAATCGAGCGCTCCTTCATTCGTTAGCTCAAGCGATATGAACAGACCAGGGGAGAGGCGAATTCCGTGATGACAGCTGACATACTGATACAGGGAAACTTGATGCGTAAGGAACATGAACTGCTTCTCGAACGTCATTCCTAATTCTTGCTCAAGCCAAGCAATCCGTATGTCTGAATCACGTAAATCCTCTGGAACTGAATAAATCGCGACAGCGCCATTTTTGTGGATCGAAGTCGTTCGTTTTGTAGCCGTATCGACTTGAATCTCTATCGTACCGTCTGGATAACTCTCGTCTTCAGACCAAGGGCCGTGATTGATGGGGAACCAACATGTCTCAAGCGAATATTGCGTTTCACCATGAATTTTTTCACGGCGATAGAAGGTTTCATGTAAGACATAATCGTTCAGTTGATATTTGTCTTGGATATGGGAGATTAAATCTTTCGTTAATGGATGCAACTCGTTCACTCCTTTATATCTAACTTCACTTTATAGATCACGTATTAAAACGACCTCATTTGTTGCTGGTAAGTAGGCATGGTTCGAGTCAAGTAAACCACAAAGAACGTATTGACCTTTTGAGATATCGAACACATAACGCGGCGTGAGCAAAAGGTACGGACGTAATGCATTGAACATGACATCTTGCTGATCATCCTCGAGCTCTGGTGCAGTAACGGATGCGAAAACGGTATGGAGTTCCTGATCGTCGGTCAAGCTAATCCAGTCAAGCGTCTTTTCATCAAGTAGAATCGTGACGCGTCTTTGCTGATCAACATAGGACGTCGGATTCGCGCGAGATAATTTGACAGCAAGGTAAGGATATTGCCGGTAGATGTGACGAATCGCCCATTGTCCGGATTCACTGGGGTAGACGTTTTGGACGATTTCTTGAATCGCAATTCGACAAGCGTTCACTGTCTTTTGCTGGATCGGACGAAAATCAGGATGTTCGGTCTGCATGACCACATCCTCTGCTGTCACGCTTGCTGCTGATTGGAAAGGATGGCGCTTGAGAATTGAAGTTGACGGATTTGCCCACGTTAAGATGTCATTTCGATCAAGTGATGACGTGAAATCCAGTTTACTAGGCACAAGGATAGATCCTTCTTGCGTCACGATCGTCTCGACGACGGTATGCGCGTATTGATGTCCTGGTTTTGTATACGAGAACCATTTTAGTTGTTGTTTAGTTAGCGATTTGATGTCCTCAAGCGTTAAGGCGAAAGGTTCCTGTTTCACATGATGATCAAGCGGATGAGGACCGTATAGTAACAACTCATCGAATTGACCGTTGTCCGTTAACGTCAGATGAATGAAACAACCGGGAGACAGCCGAATCCCTTCATGACAACTCACATAACTAAAAAAAGTTTCGTTTTCTTCTTCGAGCATGAAATGCGTACCATGGATCATGTCGGTCTCTGATTCGATCCAAGCCATCCGAGTGGTTGGATCACGTAAATCGTTAGGCACGGAATGAATCGAGGTCGGACCGTGTAAGGATAACGTCGTCGTTCGTTTCGTAACAGGGTCAATCGTAATCTGCACGGTTCCTTCTGGAAGCATCGTTTCATCCTCTTCCTCGATAACAGATGCACCTCGCGGAATCCAAAACGTTTCAAAAGAGTAGACGGTTTGGTCGTTTATTTTGTGTCGAGCGTAAGATGACTCATAGAGAATGTAATCATTTAACTGATACTTCTCGAGAATGAATTTGACTAATTGGGTAGTTAAGATATGCACTACTTTCACTCCTTTAAATAACGATTAGCTGATTCATAATGATGATTGATCAAAAACAGGTGTACAATATCAGCTAATTGTTCAAGGAAAAGAGAAGACCATCGATGAGTACTTTCTCTTTTTCATACGTTTAGTGTAACCGTGAAGTATTGGAAAAAGAATGTGAATTGAAAATTATTACATAATTGTAAGAGTTCAAAATATAGTGAATGTATTATTATAGTAAAATAAATATAAGGACCATTGAAACGTAGGAGGAAACAAAAGTGTCAGATTTTAGTCTAGCAATGAATCTTTTATTTGGGAGTGTCCATCTCATTCTTATGGCGATGGCGATCCCATCGATCATCTATGCACTCTATCTATTACGAAAAATCGCTAACAAATGATTGCAGGAACTTTTTGGTAAGAACAAGAAGACAGTTTAAGTACCCTCGCATCATCAAAAGGAGGCGGTAGCATGTCATTTTGGACATGGTTTGCAATCTTATTTGTGTTAGCGAACAGTATCTTCGTAGCTTCTCAATCGAAACGTTCCAAGAAATAACAAAAGGCGCAATTCCGTAAATGGAAGTCGCGCCTTTTTGTTTGTTCAGTTTTACGTTTCGAGCCAATCGATCGCGTCCGTTAAGTCGTCGGCGATATAGTCGACGTTTGCTTGTTCCACCCGGTCAGCGTAATCACGAATGGAGCTCTCTCCGGCACCGGTTCGGACTAAAATTTTGATACACCCGGCGTGCGCAGCTGCCATTATATCACTCCATCGGTCCCCGATGACGACACATTGATCGAGTCGGAGATCGTGTTTTGCTTGTGCTTGTTTTAATAATTCAGGTGATGGTTTGCGACAGGTGCAACAATCTTCCGCGGCATGCGGGCAAATCAGCGTATCATCAAAGCCAAAGCTCAGTAATTCTGTCCGAAAATCCTCTTCACGCGCCAATCCTTTTGAGATACCAGGTTGATTCGTAAACGCAATCAGTAAAATCCCTTGATTACGTAAGCGTTCGATTAACGAAGAAACGTATGGAAATAACGCAAACGTTCCAGGGTAGTGGGCGGTAGCATCTCCACCAATCGTCCCGTCCCGGTCAAGAAATATTGCCTGAATAGAATTCATGTGTACAACTCCTTTGATTACGAAGCATCTTTCAGTTCTTGATACGGTTGAACACGTGCTGCCAGTTGTGCTGGGATGAAGGCGGCGATGACACCGAACAGAATCGGTAAGGCAAGCGACACGCCTATCAATAACGGTTCATTCCATGGAACAAGATCGTACAAGACATAAATCGTCGTGTAGGCGACAATCAGCCCAATCACTCCAGAAATCAGACCAACAAGGAAACCTTCAATGACAATCAATTGACGGATCGCACCGTTCGTCCAGCCGAGTGCTTTTAGGACGGCGAGTGAGGCGCGGCGATCGGTGACGTTTTGCCACATGATCTCACCCGTCGTCAAAATAGCGATTGTGATTGCAACGCCCATCGTCACGTAATGCATCGGGCCGACTTGTAAGGCAACGAATTGTCCGAGCCACGATGTATAGAGAACACCTTGTAAATGGAACGTCACGAATAAGAAGAACGTCAGCAGTGCCGTTGGAAGAGCAATTGAGAGAACGGACAAACTATTACGCTTCCATTTCCCAATCAGTTCCTTTAATGCAAGTGTCATCGTCGAACGAAGTTTCAGTCCGACGCGAGCTGCTTTCGCGTATTCACCGGTCTTGATCGCTTCGTATGGTGAGATGCGGCGAATCGTCCACGCCGACCAAGCGGCACCAGCGAGGTAGATGACGAGACTGAACAGCGCAATCCAGAAAAGGCTCCAGCCGTTCATTGCTTCATTACGGACATATGAGAAGATGCCTTCGACGATCAAGGCGATTGTTGAAACGAATCCAGCGAGGATCGCCGCCTCGATCAAGACGATTTTGTAGAGGTCCTTCGTCCGCCAGCCAAGTGCCAGTAAAACAGCGAACTCCTTCCGGCGGGCGAGCATCGAGACATAGCTCGTCGCGAGGACATAGACGATGGCGACGGCAAGCATCGCGAAGATGACACCGGAAAAACCAACACTCGTCTCGCGGAAGATCGTGATTGCAGCGCCGATGTGGATCCACGGTTGTTCGATCCAACCGAGCGTCTTCCCGTTATCGACGACCTTCGTGACGACGGGTTGAGGAGAGGAACCTTTGGTGATCGTAGCGATAAGACCAGTCTCTCGTTCGATTTCCGACTTGATACGTTGTAAGGTTTTATCTGACTGTTCACCGACAGTAGAAGCACCCTTTACTTTTAACCGGATTGATGAAATCGATTGATCGCCCATCACCTTTTGGACACTATCGACTGTCGTGAGCACGTTTGGAGAGTTCGTCAACAGACCAACGGGATTCCCGGTCGTGTTGATCGATTGGGCAGGATTAACTGGTTCGTTTTTTGAGTCAAGTACGATACTCGCAGCGGATGGTCGATAGGTCTCCATCGGTAATTCGTTCAATGGATCTTTGGATACATTGATCTTGTTCGGATCATACAAACCGACGACATTAAACGTCAGATAAGGATTCAATGATTTAAAATCAGATCCATCCGATTTTTTCAGTTTTATTTCATAAGAGTCTACCGTCCGGAAGCCATGCTTCGGAAGATAAGAGGAAGAATATATCGTGTTTTTGAATGCAGTAGGTGCTGTATGCACTTCATAAGCATTCTCCCACCGTGTAGGGAACGGACTCTTCACTGTTTGATAAGTCAAAGAGCCTGTCTGGGCGACGAGTTGAGCGTCAGTATTTGCTTCTGCTTGCGGAAGGGACTTAGTTTTTTGACCGAGTAGGGAATCAAAAAAAGCGCTCTCGACTTTAGATGCATTAACTTTAATGTCTTGGATGATCTTCCGTTTTTCTTGATCGAGAGGTTGAGGGGCGTTCGATTTTGCTAGTCGTTGATAGAATGTGTCGCGTGCTTGTTTCGTTTTCAAATCGACGTTAACTTGTTCTAACTTAAATTGACTATATCCCGTATTGAAGGATTTTGGGTTAATCAATACCGGAATATCGAATTGGTTGGAACTCTCCTTGCTGGCTGAGGGGACATCCTCCTGGTTGAAGTAACGAAACTTCTTCTGATTCAGGATGCTCTTATCCAAACCGACGAGTTGCGCTTCCGCCTCCGGATCGATTCCGACGATGAGACTATAGGTAAAGGGTTGTACGGATGAAAAATCTTGTGGATTTTGAAGATGGATCAATCGCGTGTTCGGAGGAACGAGCGGTTCTTCAATAGTTGAAAAGTAGGCACTATCCTGTGCAATGAGTTCTTTTGAAAATCCACCAGCACCATAATGTGAATTACTCAGTCGATAAATACCAGGCTTGTCCGGAAAGTGGATTTGATTTGGAATTGAGATGCCGATATTGGCATATCCCATGACAGCAACAGGAGCTGCGATATCAATCTCGTTCATTTGTTTGATTTGTTGGTACTGCTTAAACGAAATCCCACCATTGATTCCGTTGAGATAATTGGGTTCGAGCAAATTACTCGATTCCGTCGACATCTGACTGCCTTTTGGTCGGACGACGATATCGTAGGCGGATGACCATTTTTTCTGTAACGTCTGTTCGACCGTGCCTTGACTGGAGTCCGTCAAGTTGAACATCAGACTGAGTCCGGCGCTGATGATGAGGGCACCGACGAGCGTCAGGATGAATTTCCCGCGCTGCCGAAGCCATTGATTGATGCCGAATCGTAGCATATGTAGTCTCCTTTGTAGTTTAGTGGGAGAGCTTTGTCTTTAAATAGTGCGCAAGATCTTGTTCGAAATGGTGAATTTCTTGTGCGTCGAGTGCCTCCACTTCCGCTTGCGTCGCGTAGCGGGTGACGAAATAAGGTGAGAGTGGCGTCACCAGATGAATGCGCTCTGTCCAGTCTGTTAACGATTCATGGCTTCGTCGCTTGAGGGCGCGTGGTAAGCGTTGATTAAAATCAAATAACATTAAGCGTAATGATTCTTCAGGTGGTGTGGAATTTGTTTGCGTTGCTTTAGACGTTCTATTCTTGAAAGGAAGGCTAGATTGATTTTGTATAGTATCCGTAGCTTCGAGAGTATATTTTCCTATAGATCGCTTTCGTTTCTTGATTACGAAACAAATGACGCAACCTGTTACAAGAAGTGCTACGACAAAGAACACCGGAAAATTAGAACTCGCTTTTTCTTTTGCTGATTCCAAAAAGCCGGGCGACTTTGAAGGATTGGCTTTACCACGTGCTGTCCCATTCGTTTTTTCCGTTTTTCCTGTGCTACCACCTAAAATTTCACTGTCGGAATTTTCGTCGATCGTATTATCGAATGTACAACTATTTTTTTTGAAAATAAGTTTTGATAAGTCATCATGATTACAATCTCGCACAATCGTCGTCTCTTGTTCCGAGAAGTCCGCATTCCGAACCGCTTCATACGCAGACTGCGTCGATACGGACAACAATAGAAAAACGACAATAGAGCCAATGAAACTCGCAATCAGTTTGCTTCGAAACGTTTGCATCGCAGACACCTCCTCATAAACAGTACTTAGACACTTTGTACCGTGCGTTTTCGGCGGTCTTCGACGATCCGACCATCCTGCATGAAGAGAATTCGGTCAGCGCGTTCGGCGAGTTCTAAGTCGTGTGTGACAAATAAAACGCCACATTTGGCTTCACGATGCAGTTCTAGCAACAGTTCAAAATCGCGTCACCGGTCATGGAATCAAGATTACCAGTCGGCTCATCTGCAAGAATCCATTGCGGATGATGCAACAAGGCGCAGGCGATTGCCACCCGTTGTTGCTGCCCGCCGGATAGTTGAGCAGGTAAAGCATTTCGTTTGTCGTCGAGTCCGACCCGATCGAGCAGCTCGAGGATTCGCTCGTCTTGATTAAACGATGTCTTTTGTTTTAACAAGGCGACCTTTAGGTTTTCAGACACCGTCAGTGACGGTAGGAGATGAAACTGCTGGAAGATGAAGCCAATCTCTTGCGAGCGAAATTGTGATAACCGTTTGTTCTTCCAAGACGTAATGTCCTGTCTGTCATAGAGAATCTGGCCGGACGACGGACGATCGAGCGAACCAAGGAGACTAAGGAACGTCGATTTTCCGGACCCGGACGGACCGACGAGTGCCGTTACTTCCGATTGCAAAAATTGTCCGTTTAGTTGATGCAAGACATCGGTCCGGACACCGCTTCGCTCGAACGAGTGCGAAACATCTTGAAAGGTAATATTCATGTGACCACTCCTTTTACATAATTTGGTTAAATATAGTGTATTATTTTCAGAAAATTTTGTCTATTGTGTTTTTATTTTCGAAATCCATACTCATTTATGTTTTTCTTATAACTTCTCTCTAAGATTGGATTAAACCCAATCTAGGGAGATATTTAAAATGAAACGAAGACGTAAGAAATGGCTATGCATTAGTAGAAGAATCATGCTGAAGCTCCTGTGAATCGATACCACCATCTTTTTAGGACGATGAGAGGCATAAGGAACGAAAAGAGTAGTGGAGTCGAAGACATTAAAAATATTCTTCTATTTCTCATAAACGCTTGAAACAAAAAATCGGTAGACGGTCATTGAAAGGAAACGGTACCGCCTCGATAAACAACCTCGGACGTCACACCTAATATTGGAACGACAGTGGACGAAGAAATCACTTCGAATTGTCCTTGATTTACTAGACGTGTCTGTTAATCGTCAAACGGATGATCGATTCACATGATGGTGAGGTAACGATTGAGAATCATCTGCATCAAGGAACTATCGTGACCGTTTTGTTGATAATGCACGATATTCGAGCATGATGACATAAAAAAGGAGCGCGAACTCACACGAGATCTTCGTGAAGTGTGGCGCTCTTTTTTTATGTTTCTAGTCTGATATGAATTGCTCGTAATTGTTTTTCCAAAGCCGTTCTCGCTAAAGGTTCACCTTTTGCTTGACCACGCTCAAAGGCATAATCACTAAAGATTTTAGCACCGTCCTTGAGCCAGTTCGCACGATACAAGTCGTGTGCTTCACTTCTTGATAAGAAGTTACCATCCTCGATTTCGACATCATCGTCTACTCCGAACTGAAAGCCGCAACAAGAACAAAGTTCGAACGAAGCGTCACCATTTTCATAATAAACAACGTCGTCCATTCGGTCATATCCACAAACGGGACATGTGTATTTCATGAAAGCACCTCATTGCTCAAGAATCTTTTGATACGTGTATCCTTTTAAGATATCTGCTTGATTCGTATAGGTCCAGTCAGCAATTGACTGATCTGGATGCGACTCAAAATAGTGATTGAGGATATCACGCCCCAAAATGTAGTTACTCCAGCGAGGAATCTCTTTTTGTTCGTTACCTACGACGAAGTCGAGTTGTGATACTTCATAGCTGTTGACCAGATGTACGACATGTTTCTTCGTTGCTTCATCCAATTCGACATTCCATGGAGGGGAGACGCCTTTGACGATTCGGTCGGCAAAGGCATCTGCCTTTCCTTCGACGATGACGGAATTAAGAGTCGTACTTAAACTAAAATCAGGTGTATCCTTGAGGACTAAGTGATGATATTCGTGTGCCGTCGAATATGCCAGGATGTCTTGATCGTAGTTTGTATCCAGGTAGAGAATGAATGCATCTTTATAGGCTGCTCCTGTAACACCTTTCATCGACTGAAGATCGAAAGAGGATTCAGGATTAACCGGAGCGACGATAATGGTACTTTTCTTTTTGGGAAGGATCTTATGAGAAGCGATGTAATTTTTTTTAATGATTTTTGTAATGTCATCTTGTTGTTTCATCAAGTTCTCGATTTTGTCGAGTAGCTCTTGTTCGTACACGGTTGATTGCAACATCGGGAAACCTTTCAAGTCGGCTGTCGCGAACTGCTCCTTTTCCCCGATTTTGTCGATATAGCTTAAGACATATTTGGCATAATTCTTTTTATCTTCTTCAGGATCTTTGTTTTTTAAGGACGATTGTAGATATTGTTTGTATGGTTCATAAAGAAAAACAATGTTCAATTTACTTTCGGCATCGATTTTTACAGATTCGGATTGTACTTTTGTACTCTTTGACATCATTTTAATAGGAGGCTGTGTTGTCTTTTGCTCCTCTGTACAAGCAGACAAAAACAGAAGGGGAGCAGTTAAAAGTAATATCAATGATTTTTTCAAGATACGTTCATCCTCCTTTTTTATGATGTAACAACTGCTGTTCAATTAATCCTCTTTCGCCATATGATCAATGATGATTGGATCACTGTAGGATAAAATGTAAAAATCCTGTTCATGTGTCCTGATAGCGAATAAGTGCAAGTCTCCCCGTTCCGTATAAATTTCCTTCGTTTTCATATACTTCGCAGCGAACTCTCCCAAGATCGATTCTTTTGACTTCACGACCGGGTACGGATTTCGGAGTCTGTCGTCGATGATGCCATGCTCTTGCAACGTACCTAGGAAAACGGCGTACTTTTCGAAACGCATCAAAAAGTAATCGCGCGAAGGATCGTCAATCAAAAGCTTGAATGTTTCGTCAGCGCCATAAAAATAGAAATCAATCGCGTAATGGTCGTTCGCCTTTAACGACATCGTATCTAGTTCGAGATCATATTCTTCAGTCGTCAGTAAAAAATCGAGATCAATTATCTTCAAAAAAATCACTCCTTTGTGATGATCGATGTCGTCGAACATTATTTTATCGAAGATTTATCGATGAACCACTTCTCCCCATGTTCCGCGATGAAACGGTATTCCGCGCGGTAATGTGTGTCGTGACCTTCTTCTTTCATCTTGATGAAGGCAGCATCACCTTCCGCAGCTCTTTGATCAATTAATAGATAGAGGGCTTCGATGCGCAACAATAACATGGATAGCAGTTCGGAACGCGGTCCTTCATAGCCATACGCATCAAGGAACCGACTCACTCGCTTGGCGAAACGTGTGTCATCTTGCTCCGGTGAATAAGCAAGAACGGATCCGTCAGGTGCTTGTCGTCTGCTGCTAAGCGGAACGAACGTATAGAGCGTGTAGACGATATCCCAAGCACGTGGACCGGGTGCCGCGAGGTCAAAGTCAATCACGCCACTCAGTTTTTGATCCTGAAAAATCGTATTGTAGACGGCAAAATCGTTGTGACAGATGACTTCGTATGGAGTCGGGGTATTGAGCAACGGTGCCCAGTCCGGCGAGACGTCGAAGTCGACTGTCGCGTCATGATACTGGCGCATCAGACGTGCGACATCGTCCAATACGTCATCATGCCACATGTATGCTTTTAGGGGATAATCGGCCGTTTCGCCAGGGAGAAAGGTCAGGATCTCTCGATTTTGTTCGTCGATACCGACGAAACGGGGAACACCGGATAGGCGTTTCGCTTCTAAGTGGCGTAATAACCGTTGGACGTTGTTGCTGTTCTCTTTTTGTGAGCGATAGACATGCTCACCTTTTTGATAGACAGCGGAGACATTTCCGCCGGTCAATCGTTGTTCTTCAGACATGAGTGTTCCTTCTTTCTTTTGTAATCGGTTACATATCGGCTAGTCTTTTTGCATGCGTTGATGAAGAAGCGGGTGCTTTACGTGCGATTGTCATGTTCTTCAATCAGTCGATACCGCATCGAAGAGAGCATCAAGCGACGGATTCGTGACATGGTCGAGGAGTGTGTCAACGTCTTCCGTCGAACGAAGACGAACGATTTGGTCCGCTTCACCGGAAACTGGCGGCTCGATTCGTTGCCGCTGATAGATATCGTAGTACGACGAGTCGCCACGAATTTCTCGTCCATCGCGTTTGGAGTGAGTCAGTCGGTTTGAAAGGATGGCTTCGGGTAAATCGAACCAGACGAGGATCGAGCGGAACGTCGAACGGGAGAATGGATCTAATAATTGTTTCCGACCAATCCGCGAGGTGTTGGCATTACATAAGATGATTGTCTCGACGGAGGACGTGATTGCCTGTTCGATCAACCATCCCGTCAAGTCATGTTTGATCTGATTTGGTCCTTCTGTTGGAACAAGGTCTGGATAATGTTCGAGCAAAAAACGTGCTTGAAGATCCTGATCGATGACAAGGCTTGCTGGTAGACGTTGAGCAAGCTGTCGGGCGAACGTCGTTTTCCCGGCATGGGTCGGTCCAATCGTCAACAGGACGGTCCTCATGACGTCAGTTGTTCTTCCGGTAAGCGATCGGCGAGAATCTGCGTGAGCCAATCTTCTTTCGTTCCGAAGCAAGAGGTCGTCCGTCCGATATGATAAAACGTACTGGCCAATGGTCCGGTGAAGTAGGTCGCATCCGGCATGCATAAGTAAATCGGACGATTCGTCGCGAGCGCAATCCCGAGTTCGACGTGACTACTTTTTCCTGCCGGTAACACGAGCACGAAGGCGTCCGCTTGTTGTATGGCTTCGAATTCAGCAAGACCAATCTTTCGTAATGCTTCAGGATCCTCTGCCCGATTGTTCATCGTCCAGTCGTATGTTAAATCGTGTCCACGCAAGCGGAGTTCATCGCGGAGCCAGCGGACGGTCAACGTGTGATCAAAGCGAGAAGCGATATAAAGGTTCATGTATGGATTCCTTTCTCAAGTAAAAGTTGTTCGATAGCCTGAACGAGCGCGTAGGCTCCGTCAGACGTATTCGATAAGACGGTGACGATCGTTTCCGATTGTGGATAATAGGCGGAATGAAAGCTGACACCCGGGTCGTAACCCATGATGTGCCACTTCTCGTGCGAGGCGTCGAGTCGTTTCAGCCAGACGCCGTAACCATAAGACGCAACATCGTTGACTTTGACGTGGGGATGAAACAGTTGCGCGGTCATCGATTCGGACAGCAATTGATGCGTCAGAAGACTTCGCCAGAAACGTTCCATGTCTGATGCTGTGAGGAAGGCGCCGCCATCTGGTCCGCCAATGATCGGTAACGCATAGTGATTCGTTCGCCACATACCGTCTTCATTCTCGATATGGCCGGTGGCTGTATCTGCCGGTAGCGAGTCGAGTCGGAAGTAACCAGACTGTGTCATTTGCGCGCGAGCGAATAATTCGTTCGTCACGTAATCCGAGAAGGGTTGTTTCGTCAATTGTTCGATCACGAGGCCGAGCAGGATGTATCCCGCATTGTTGTAATGAAAACGTTCGCCCGCAGTGAACAGTCTTTTTTGGTCCTGAAACAACGGTAAAAAATCGATGGGACGACGCAAACGGTACATCGGGAAATCTTGAAAAACCTCCTCGAAATCGGTCATCGTCGCTTCGTCAAAATAATCACCGATGCCTGACGTATGGGTTAACAGATGATGTACGGTCACGCCGTCTAGATCGATTCCTATGTCCGGTAGAATCGGCGCGACGTGTTCGTCGAGTGCTACCTTTCCTGCCTCGACTAACCGTAAAATGGCGACCGCCGTGAAAAGTTTCGCACCAGAAGCAATTCCGAATCGTGTCGTTTCTGTATTCGATGCGCGGTAGCCCCGATGTGCGAATCCGTTAGCATGGCTAAAGATTTGTTCACCTTGCTGGTGGATGGAGACCGCCCCTTCGAGGTGCGTAAGCTCCGGTAAAGCAATGAGTTTCTTGTACACGTTTATCACCCTCTCTGCTTCCCATCCTATCGAATTCATTCATGCATGAAAAGGGAATTATAAGAAAAATTTGAAAAAAATGAAACTTTTTAAACGTGTCGTGTATCTAATAGGGGAATGATTGTAAAAAAGGAGGATGCCGATGTGTTTCGAAAGTCAGGTGCAGCATTATCCGACGCTGCTTTTGAAGCAGCTTTATTCGCAGAAGAAGACTATGTGTACCGTATTTCCTTCATTTATCTGAAAGAGGAGGTGGCAGCGCTTGAGAACGTCCAAGAGGTCGCGTACCGGGCATGGCGTGGGCGAAAGAGTTTACGGGATGCTTCGTATTTTAAGACGTGGTTGACGCGCATCACGATGAATTGCGCTTTCCAGCAACAGCGAGCGTCGTTTCAGCCGCTCGCGATCGAACCCAGTCAAACGACGTCGTTTGAAGAGCGTCTCGTCGATCGCTTGTACTTGGACGATTTACTGGATGTCCTCGAGCCGACCGAGCGATCAATCGTCTACTTCCGGTATGAAGAAGATTTGTCATTGCAAGAGATTGCGCAAACCTTCAATGTGCCACTGAGTACGATCAAAAGCACGTTGTACCGCGCACTCGAGAAAGTACGACGACAGAAGGGGATGAGTCTATGAATCACGAGCCAAAAATCTTGATCGACGTACCGTCATCTGTCAGGCAACGGACAATCCAAGGTATCCGCAAAGCGAAACGGCGCCGGCGCTCGTTACAAGCTGCTTGTCTCGCTGCCGGTCTGACGATCATCGGCTTTAGTTCCTTGCATGAGACCGTTCCCGAGCAATCGTCGCAATCGATGGTCGTCGGCATGTATTATGATGAACAGTTATACACGGTAGCCAAAAAAATTACGGATACAGATTGGCAACAGCTGAAAGGGAAGCGACTCGGTGTCACGGATGATGTCTTGACTGATACGCAACTAGAACAGGACACATCTGATTTTGCGTCGAACCTCGATGCGTTTACCGTCTATCAAGTCAAGGACGATCCGGTATCTGAGCACGTGCTGGTCGTCGGTGAGGAAGAGGGTCGAGAACGGGTGATGATTCTGTCGCCCACACGATAAGGGGGGAGAGAAATATGACCATCCGGTCTTGGACAACAGACGATCTACCACAATTGGTCGGATTGATGACGCAACTTGGTTATCCGGCAAGCGAGGACGTCTTACGTGAATGATTTTCGCGGATCACTCGTCATCCGGATTATGAATTGCTTGTGTTAGAAGACGACGATATTCTTCTCGGCTGCGTCGGTCTGTTTCAGGCGCAAGCGTTCGAGCATGATACGACCTATGTCCGAATCGTCGCGTTTGTCGTCAACGCGAAACATCGTCGGCAGGGAATTGGACGCCGTTTGATCCGAGCAGCGGAAGACTGGGCGCATGCAAGAGGAGCAACTGCCGTTTTACTGAACAGTGGTAATCGACCAGAACGCGAAGCAGCCCATCACTTTTATCAAGCGATGGGCTACAGCGTAACGAGCACAAGTTATTCGAAATCATTCGCTTCATCGTGATTTACGGAAACCATGGAAAGCACGAAATCCTTGTTGTTCATAAAAGGAAGCAGATTGACGAGTTGCCAGGAGATCAATCCGCGTCGGATAGGTAAGTTGCAAGTGATCGAGTAACTGTTGTCCGTACCCACGCTTGCGTGCGTTTCGGCTGACGAGGAGCTCACAGACGAACGTCGTCACTGAACCGTCCGTTAAAGCGCGGACATAGGCAAGGATTTCTCCGTCAGACTCAAGGACGAAAGCGGCATTTGCATTCATCCACGCGTTGCGGGTCCGCTTTTGATCAGCGACGAGATCCTGCCATCCTTCTAATGCGTTCAATCGATGAATCTGCTCAAAATCGTCAGGTTGGAAACGGCGAATCTGTTCCGTCATGGCTGGTTCTCCTTTCGTATCAGGTCTTGGAGTGGGGCAGGTAACTGGCACCAGTCCGAAAATTGCGTGTCAGTCAATGGAACATCGCCTGTGCGCTTCCAAATCGCCTGCATACCGAGGGCGCGTGCCGGTAAGATGTCGTGGTCGTAATTGTCGCCAACATAAAGGACGTCGTCCGGGCGAACACCTAAACGGTCCGTTAAGCGAAGGAAAAATGCCGGATCCGGTTTACGGACGCCTTCTTGTTCCGAGATCCCGATCTGCGTAAAGGAGGGAGACAGTCCGATTGCGTCACAGACGGCACGTTGGAACGTCGTCCGACCGTTCGATAGTAAGCCGATGGGTAGCTCAGGCGGTAATTGCGCAAAAAAGGTGTCGACCCCCGGAAAGCTCCGTGCGAAGATTGGATAACGCGTCACGTAGTCGTGTAGCAGTACTTCAACAGAAAGCGACAATTCGAAGCGACGAATCATTTCCGTATAGACGACGTCCTTCCAGACGCGTCCTTCTTGATCAAGCAATAAGAACGTCGTGATGTAGTCGTCGATCGGAACATGCGCAACTTCACGAAAACGTTGATGCTGATCCCGAAGGAAATAGGGAAGAGAACCGGACCGGTCATGTAACGTCTCGTCTAAATCAAACAATAAAGCACGAATCAAGGTAAACACCATCTTTCAAAGTATAAAGGAGTGATTATAATGGAACGAATTATGCAACATCAGGGAAAACAAGTGACGTATTATGACGACGGTTCGACAGGTCGACCGTTGTTAGTGTTACCCTCGCTCGGTGGGACGTATCAGGACTGGGCGGACATTCTGACGAAACTGACACCGGACTACCGCGTCGTCAGCTTTCATCCACACGAATGGTCGGACGATTACATCGACGGGACGACCGGCATCTTACGGCAAATCAATCAGTTTCTTAACGCGACGAATATCACGACTCCGGTCACACTCGTCGGACATTCCTACGGCGGTCTCGTCGCACAAGCTTTCGCTTTACATTATCCGAAACGTGTCGCCGGTCTCGTCCTTGTCGAGGCGACGTCCGTTGACTTAGCAGAACTCGATCAGCTCGATACACCGACGCTCGACCGAGAAGGGGATGACGCGGTCTGGATCGACCGGTTCGCGGAACTATCAAAAGCAACTGATTTACGTGACCGTTTCCCGGACGGGGATGACCGTACGGATTGGAACCCGGCGTATTACCGGGCGATGCATGCGATCATTTCAAAGTGGAAGAGTGATGCGAAGGCGCTTCAGCCACTCATGCGTGACCTTGGGTTCCCGATGACCGTTCTCGGTCGGGATAAAACGAACTCAATCCAGACGATGATAGCAGCCGGTTTTCCGGAAGATGAACTCGAACGAATGGAAATTAAATGGCAGGAATTAATACGGCGACAGGCGAATCTATCCTATCAGGCGAACGTGACGTTCGTTCCGGGTACATCACACCAGATGCATCGCGATCGTCCGGACGTCGTCGCAAGCGCGATTTTGACACTACATCAATTTAAGGAGTTTACCGTATGACACGTATGTATGTACTACATGGTTTAATGGGGACGGCAGCGACACATTTCGCGCCACAACTATCCGCTTTAGCGGATGATTTTACGTTCATTCCGATTGATCTGCCTGGTCACGGAATGACGACGGAGCCGGCAACGGACGATTACTTATCACAAGCAACACGTGCCATCCGCGAACGGATGGCACAGGAAGGTCCAGGATGGATTCTCGGGTTGTCGCTCGGCGCGACGCTTGCGATGCAACTGGCGCTCGACCCACCGGACGAACTCGAAGGTGTATGTATCACGGGTTTTTCACCATTCATTCCTAAAGCGATGGAACCGCTGATGCGCGAACAACGGGAGTTTTTCCTTAACCTCGAACAGCAGGCACCGGAGATTGCCGACCAATTCGAGCAGTTGCATGGTCCTGCCTGGAAAACGACGGCGCGGGCAGTTCTCGATTTGATGACGTTCCGTTTCCCGGCACTGACGGAAACGATGCTGCAGTCGATCACCTTGCCGGTCATCATCCTAAATGGAACGAATGAAACATACGAAGTCGACGCAACCGCGTTCGTTGCGGAACATGTGCCGAACATCATCGTCTTACCAGTCGAGGGAGCGGGGCATACGGCGAATCTCGATCAACCAGAACGCTTCAACGCCTTATTGCTTCAAGCGCATCAATCCATGCTGACGACTTAAGCGATCATTCATCTTTTCTTGATACATCCGTGCATCTGCCTCATGCAGGACGTCGTCGATCCGGCGTCCTGTTGTCGAATGAACGGCACCGATCGCGAGTCCAATCTCGTGCGTCGCGAACGTCGAGCGGACGTGTTCGACGAATGCCTCAAACGTGTCAATCGACGGACTATCGTCGATCAAGACGAATTCATCACCACCGATCCGGTAACCATGATCTGTTAAGCGGCGGATGCAAAGTCCTGTTTGTTCAAGCAAGGCGTCACCGACCGCGTGACCGAATCGGTCGTTAAGCTCCTTTAGTTCATTCAAGTCAAGCAGAATCAATCCATACGTCATCTTCTCTTGATCGAGATCGCGGACAGCCTCGTTGAAGGCATGGCGATTCCCAAGCCGTGTCAAGGCATCGATACGGTATTGATCGAGCAGTGCCTGTTGTGATTTCAACTGCTCGTCAATGTTACGGATCACCCCTTGGATGGCAACAATCTGTCCGTTTTCGCAAATTGGTGTCGCATATTCTTCGAACCAGACGTACGTCCCGTCATTTGTCCGCCAGCGTTGCCGGAACGGTTGATCGTAGTCACAGTCGCCCGAAATCTTCGACATCAAGACTTCGATGTCTTCCGGATGAATCCTTGCAAAACACTGATCCGGATCCATATAGCTGGCTGCTGCCACTCCCTTGCCGATATGGTCATCGAGGGACGGACTGATATATCGGAATCGATATTCCGGATGGACTTCAAACACATAGAAGATATCTTTACATAACGCAATTGTATCCGGTTGTTGCTGGTGGAATAACCGGAAACTGAGCAACATTAAAAGACTACCCATAATCAATCCCAATACAAATATGACGTCCACCTCCTGTACTCAACGTCCATCATATCACGATTGGGTATTATTCCCTATTATTGTAAAAAACCGCTTCGTTTGGACTACGAAGCGGTTTTTTGGCTTATTCCAATTCAAGTAAAACACGAAATCCGCGGCTCGCATAATAGGAGTCCACTCCGTTGTGATAGATGAATGTCGTCTCATAACGACGATCTCCAAACAAAGCGCCACCTTTTTGACGAATCACGTCTGGTGTTGCGAGCCAACTGGAGGTCTTTTCGTCAAACGAAAACTGTGTCTGAAGTTTTTGATATTGTTCTGGTGTCAACAGGTCGAGTTCGAGTGCTTCAATCATTGACTCGACGCTAGCTCCGGGCGCATTTTTCTTTCGACCGAGTCGAGCGACTTCGTCAAAACAAACGCTTCGTCGACCAGCTGGACTCTCTTTGACCGTATCGATGATGACGAATCGTCCATCAAGGTTTACGATATTCGGTTCTCCTCCTGTTTGTTCCATCCAAGCGAGTGCTGCTCGTTTTGAAGGTGTCAGGCGTGACTCGACCTCCATAAACGAAAGACCATCGTGGTAATCAGGTGTAGCTTCAAAGCGATCACGAAACACCGTTAATTGTTCATCCATCGATAAAACCTCACTTTCTTATTCTCTTTTTTCATTATTCTATGAATTCGCTCTCATTGCAATCGTACATAGACTGAATAAGTCAATCTGAAGATAATTGACAAATGAAATCGAACTACCTACACTAATTGTACATATTTGGTTTCTGTCACGATCGCGTGTACAGGAATAACATTCAGGAGAGGAGCCAACCGTATGCGCTGGATCAGTTATGCGGCTGTCGTGACGATTCTTTCGTTCTTAGCGTTCACGGCGTATTCGTTCCTGACAACGATTGATTTTGAGATCGTCTATCAGTTCGGGACGTTTGCGATGACGTTATCCTATTTTATCTTTGGGTTACCGATGTTATGGATTGTCCGACATTATCCATTGACCCTTCGGTTGCTTATCTACGTGACGACGAGTAGCGTCGTCCTGTTTTTGTTCATTGGTCTATATGAAGTGTGGCACGAAGCATCGCTGTCTCCGCTACCACCAACCGGAAGCATGATTCAGTTCACGACTCTTGCATGTATATTGTTCGTCTTACCGTATGAGATCGTCTATCGTAAAAATTTCGTTTCTATTCAACCGAGAGTTTCCTGACAGTATTCTTGTTCCATAAGAGTACTGTTTTTTATTTCCTTTCATTTAGAAGGAATTACCAATCTATTCTTGAATAGCACGTTATCAAGAATAATGGAGGGGTACATATGGAAGGAACATTTCAATGCAAACAGATGGGAAAATCATTTTCAGGAGACGGCGTCGAGACACATGCGTTACAAGACATCGACGTGACACTTGAGGCGGGCGACTTCATTTCGATCATCGGACCTTCGGGATCTGGAAAATCAACGTTACTCAGTCTAATCGGCACGCTCGATCGACCGACGAGCGGTGAGTTGCATTATGACGGGAAACCAATCAACAAATTGAACAGTAAAGAATTATCCGACTTTCGCTTCGAAAACATCGGCTTCATCTTCCAGCAGTTTCATTTGATTCCGACACTGACGGCGCTTGAAAATGTCATGGCGCCACTGTTCGATCGGAAAGTACCGTATGATAAAAAAGAACGCGCCGAGCAGTTACTCGCGCAAGTCGGTCTCGCCGATAAAGCAGGCAGTTTGCCGTCGCAACTTTCCGGTGGACAACAACAACGGGTCGCCGTTGCCCGAGCACTCGTTCATGAACCGAAATGGTTGCTTGCCGATGAGCCAACAGGGAACCTCGATACAGATACTGGAGAAATCATCTTCAATCTTTTACGGTCATTAAACGAAGAGAAAGGCTGCGGCGTCTTATTTGTCACCCACGACCCGGCACTTGCGGAACGAGCGAATCGAACGATCGAGATGCGAGACGGCGTTATTATCGAAGATCGTCTCGTCCGTGTCTGAGCCTCGTTTTTGAACTCCGTTCCTCCACCCTTTACACTTAAGAGGGTAGAGGAGGAATGCGTGATGCGACTAGGAATACTGGATCAAGTACCATTGCATGAGGATGATACGGTCGAAGCGACGATGGAAGCGACGGAACGACTCGTCTTAGAAGCCGAGCGACTCGGTTACGAACGGTACTGGTTCGCAGAACACCATAATACGAACGGTTTGCTCAGTGCATCACCGGAGTTGTTCATTGCCCGAATGGGTGCGCAGACTTCAAAAATCAAACTTGGTTCAGGTGGAGTGTTGTTACCGCAATATCATCCGCTGAAAGTCGCCGAGAGCTTTGCGACGCTCGATGCCTTTTATCCGGGGCGGATCGAACTCGGGATCGGTAATTCGCCGGGCGGGAGCGAACGGACACGACTTGCTTTGACGGATGGAGAAGAAAACCGGGCAGCTGAGTTTAGTCGACTCGTTCAGGAAACGGCTGGATTCTTGACAGACAGTCTATCGAATCGACACCCGTACCGGATCGTCAAGACGACACCACGTGACCGGAAACCGTCGCCGATCTCGATCTTGGGTCTGTCGCCACGTAGCGCGCGGATTGCAGCCGAACAAGATCGTGGTCTCGTGTTTGGTCACTTCATCAATCCGGATCGTTGGGAAGAGACGCTCTCGACATATCGCGAGGCAGGCGGGAAGAACGTCATCGTCTGCGTTTTCGTCATCTGTGCCCCGACGCAAGAAGAAGCAGAACGTCTCGCTCGAACTCAAGATGCCTGGATTCAAGGCGTTCGACTCGGCAATTCAATCGTTCCGTCGTTTGCCTCGACTGAAGCAAAAATCTGGAATGACGTTCAAGCGGAACGGATCCGTAAAGATCGACGGCGAGCGATTGTCGGTACACCGGACATTGTTGCGCAGGAGCTTGAAGCATTAGCAACGCGTTATCAAACAGATCAGTTTTTACTCATCAACAATGCCTTTGATCAAGAAAAGCGATTGCAGTCGTACCAGCTCATCGCGGAGCGACTTCTTTAAACAGAACAGGACCCCTCAATAGCTGTTTTGCTAATGAGGGGTCCTGTCTACACATCTACATTCAATTAACGTTGCGCTGTCGGACGAATTAAGATTTCGTTGACCGCGACATCTTCTGGTTCGTTGACAGCATATGCGATAGCACGCGCAATCGCGCTCGCATCAATGGCTTTCAAGTCACCAATTCCTTGTTTGATCTCTTCATCCGAGATATGGTCCTTCAATTCCGTATCGACCGCTCCCGGTGAGATGATTGTTGCACGGATGTGATTGTCGACCGATTCTTCCTTACGAAGACCTTCCGTGATGGCGCGCACCGCGAATTTCGTACCGCTGTAGACGGCGCTCGACGGCATGACTTCATGACCGGCGACAGAAGAGATGTTGATGACATGTCCGCTTTTTTGTTCGCGCATATACGGCAAGACTGCTCCGATTCCATGGAGTACGCCTTTAATGTTGACGTCGACCATCGTGTTCCATTCGTCCTGCTGATTCTTATGGAGGTGCGATAGTGGCATTAATCCAGCGTTGTTGACGATGACATCAACAGAACCATACTTGTCTTTCGCAAGTTTTGCGAGTGCATCAACTTGCTCACGATCGGTAACATCCGTCACTTGATAAACGGCTTGACCACCTTCAGCTTCAACCGCTTTGACAAGCTCTTGCAAACGATCTTCCCGACGTGCAGCAAGAACGAGTTTTGCTCCTTGTTTCGCAAGCTCTTTCGCGGTTGCTTCCCCGATACCGCTTGATGCCCCTGTAATGATGACGACTTTATCTTGAATCATCTGAACTCCTCCTTCTGAATAACGTACTCCTTGAGAGATATTGCCGCTTTTGTTGATTTAAAAACATCACGTAGGAGGTTTGTCTATGAAACGTTTTTTATTTATTGGATTGATTGTGATTGCGATTGCAGTCGGATGGTTTTTTTCACGTGATCCATTTCGACATCAACCACCAGAACCTACCGTGACAATCGAAAACCGTGAAGTAAAGGTATATAGAGGTACCTATAGTTGGTCAGGCATGTTTCGCGGGGAAACAGCTGATGCAAAGGCCGAAGCCGTCGATTTAGTAAAAGGTGATTCGAGTACGCGAGCAAATCCTGAAGATCGATTGACGATTCGTTTTGAAGACGGACCAGCTCCGAAGTCCGTCGCGATTGTCTTATGGTCGGTCAAAGATCATAAAAAGATGAAAACATATAAGAAGATTGAGCGGATTACCGTTCCTTCGACTCCCGGAAAGTATGTCTATCAGATTAAAGCCGATTGGAAAGAAGGTAATGGCGATTTTGCCTTTCCAATTGATGTGAAGTGAATAACGGGACAAAAACATATTGACAGGATATATGTTTAATGGTAAATGATTCGAATGCTGACCTCTTTTTAAGTGGAAAGAGGTCTTTTGCGTGAAATATAGTAAATAAGGCACTAGTTTTGATTAATTTAGTCTGAATAATCAGAATATATGAACATTTGAACGAAAGTGTATTTGAATGTTTCGGGTTCTAATGAACGGGAATAAACACACCATACACATAATATTTCATGTGTTGAATCACCTAGGTGAAAGAAGTCAATAATCGTAAAGGAGAGGTGCAGATGAATGGGTTCAATCGATTCTTACTCGTCATCATAGGCATACTCGGACTAATCAGTGTCGGGCTGCTTGTGCTCGGTGTGTATGATGTTCCACGGCTTAGTTCGCTAATCGAGCAGTGGCAGGATCAGCAATGGTATAGCTATACCGTTCTATCCATTGGAGGATTTTTAGCATTCGTATTCGTCATTCTATTATTCACAGGATTATTTAGCCGCTCGAAAGGTCAACGACTGTTGATTCAAACGGGTGACGGAACGATTACGATTTCGAAGGAGACGATCGAACGGACGGCTTTAGAGTCGATTCGTGGAATCGGTGGTGTACGGACACCGCGTGTCCATGCCGATATCCATTCGAAAAAAGAAACGGTCGCTTTAAAAGTCGACTGCTCGGTCTTTGGACAAGATGGGTTACCGACGATTGCGAAGGAAATTCAAGAACGAGCTAAACAAGCTGTCGAATCCTTACTTGAGTTGCCAGTAACGAGTACGAAAGTCACGATCAGTGACACGAAAACGAAAACATCGGAACGTGTCGTCTAAAGGAGGAGAGGGAACATGAAGACAAGAGAAGCACTCTATCCGTATCGGTTCCGACTGATCGGGGGACTTGCCGGTCTAATCCTCGCCATCTTATTCCTGACGATTGGCTTTGGTCCGACAATCCTTATCGTTGCCTTCGCAGCAATTGGATTTTTAATTGGAAAATGGCGCGATGGTGCACTCGACATTGAAGGGTGGATTCAGTTCTTTCAACGGGACTGATTCATATATAACTTACTAAACATTTAAAAGGAGAGATTTCAAATGGCAAACGAAGTAAACCCAACAACTGAAAACGAAGTGGTACGCGAGAATAAATTGACATTCGAAGATCAAGTCATCAAAAAAATTGCTGGGATCGCGTCGAACGAAGTGACAGGCATCTTGTCAATGAGTGGTGGATTCATGAGTGGACTGACGGATCGTCTCCGGAGCACGGAAGACATCACAAAAGGAATTGGTGCCGAAGTGGGAGAACGTCAAGTTGCACTCGATTTGAAAGTCATCGTCGAATACGGCAAAAATATTCCGTCAATTTTCCAAGAGACAGTCGCTAAAATCAAAAAATCAATCAGTGACATGACAGGCCTTGAAGTCGTTGAAGTCAATATGCATGTCGAGGACGTCATGACACGTGCCGAGTTCGAAGCTAAAAATAAATCGAACAACGAACAAGAAGAAAAAAGCCGCGAACTGCAATAAGCAAGTCGAAAGACCCGACAAACTCGTCGGGTCTTTTTTCATGTATTCATCAAATAACGTAATTCTCAAAAGTAGCGGTTAGATGGGGTACGATAGATATAAGAATGATCATTTATTTAAGGAGGCATCACATCTTTGAATCAAAACGATTCGTATTATATGTGTCCCGTATGTGGATGGAATAAACTCGAAAATCCGCCATATTATGAACACTTTGCGGGGAGTAACGAAATTTGTCCATGTTGTGGTTTCGAGTTCGGTGTGGATGATTTCGACTGCGCGGAAATAGACATGGAACAGTTGTCAGATGAAGAAATCGTTAGACAAGCACATGCAATCTATCTACAAAACTGGATTGATAGTCACTTTAGATTATTTGATCCAAGTATATTCCAAGCATCGTTGAAAATCGGACAGCGACTACGTGCTGAAGTCGCGATGAACCAATTACAACGAACTAGCTATAGGACCTGACGAAACTCGTCGGGTCTTTTTTTCATGGAATCGACATGACGTTTGATACATTTGATGATGAGAACGGGAATAGATTAGTATCACGATAGACGAAAGGATGATTCACGATGCGACTAACAGGAAAAACGATCATCGTCACCGAAGCCGGCTCAGGAATGGGTGAAGCCATGGCAAAATTGTTTGCACAAGAAGGCGCACGAATCGTCGCAGCATTCGGTTGGAAACCGTTGAACGGGTCGTCTCTGACATCAAGGAAGCGGGCGGAGAAGCGATGGCTGTTGCGAGTGATATCGCACAACAAAAGGCAGCAGGACAACTCATCAAACAAGCAATCGACGCTTTCGGTAAACTGGACGTTCTCGTCAATAATGCCGGGATCATGGACGGGATGGAGGGCGTGGCAGACATCTCAGATGAACGTTGGGATCATGTCCTTACAGTCAATACGACAGGAACGATGCGTCTGATGCGCGAAGCGGTCAAACATTTCAAGGAAGTAAAAGGTGGTGTCATTCTGAATAACATCTCGATTGGCGGTCTAAACGGTGCCCGAGCAGGAGCAGCCTATACGGCTTCCAAACATGCCGTCATCGGTCTGACGAAGAATACCGCCTTCTTTTATGCCGGAGATGGTATTCGCTGTAACGGAATCGCACCTGAAGCTGTCGAGACGAACATCGGACAATCGATGTCGAATCTGAATGAATTCGGGATGGGGCGCGCGATGCTTGGCATGGGTCTCAATCCACGAGCCGGTCAGCCGAATGAAATCGCAAATTTGGCATTGTTTCTCGTGTCCGACGAGGCGAGTTTCATCAACGGGGCAATCGTCGTCGCAGATGGGGGATGGAGTGCGTATTAAAATGAATACTTTATTTACTAGATTTTAATTTAAAATAGCAGGAACTTGTCGATATAAGGGGTAATATGACAATAGGTAAATCATGACCTCAGTTTGAATCCAGGGAGGAATCGGCATGTCGATGCATGAGCAAGTAACACAGGTCACCGACACACAAGTCATCCGGGCAATCGAACAAAATCTAGCCATCATTCGTTTTGATGATCGACGCAAAGTCGCATACGTAAATGAGTTGTTTGCCCGGACGATGGGGTACGAAGTGGAAGAGTTAATCGGTAAATACCATCGTGATCTCTGTTTTCCGGCTTTCGTTAATAGTCCAGATTACGAGTTGTTTTGGCGAAAATTGATGCAAGGCATCACGTATCAGGATAAGATTGAACGCCGGGCTGCTGACGGACAACAGAAGTGGCTCGAAGCGACATATATGCCGATTTACTCGGATGACGGACGTCGGGTCGTCGGGGTCTCGAAAATTGCATCGGACATCACGATTCGCCAGCAGGACGTTTTACGAATGGCGGCCGAACTCAACGAGACATCAGCCTTCTTGACGGTCAAATCGGAAAGTGGTCGACAAGACGGTTTGAACGTTCTTGCGACTGTCCAACAAATCGAGTCGGAATCCGTCGAGAACTTATCGAGTCTTGTCGCCTTGCGTAAAGATGCAAACTCGATCACTGACATCGTCAAGACGATCCGTGAAATTGCGGCGCAGACGAATCTACTCGCCTTGAATGCGGCCATTGAGGCAGCACGTGCTGGAGAACATGGACGCGGATTCGATGTCGTCGCGACCGAAGTCCGAAACCTGTCGAATAAAGTCTCGCATTCGATCGGAGAAATCAAGGAGAATATCGAAGGGATCGTTGAGCGGATCAAGGAGGTCTCGCACAGTATCGAACGGATTTCAAGCAAGGTAAAGGACAGTACCGATCAGCTTGAACATACGGTGAGTGAGTTCGATCAGTTGGCTGATTCTGCGAAACAACTGGAGCACCAGGCAAAACAATTCGTCGATGTCTTATGAACGAATGACACTATTTAAATAGACTTAAGAAGTCAGACCCTAGGTCCGGCTTCTTTTTATGCATTTGACGAATTGTAATATTAAGTGCAACACCTAGCTGAAAACACAAAAAAAACCCATAACAACCTCGTGTAGAATAGAGTTACCACACCAAATTCAACGGAGGATTCGTTATGAGCTATGTTCATCTTACCACATCAGAAAGAGTCAAAATAGAAACTTATCTAGAGCTTGGATTTTC